>JAHYJE010000011.1 GCA_019429105.1 Syntrophobacterales bacterium | reverse complement strand
GAACATCAACCTCATGGCCGAGTTCCCGGAGGGCGCCGCTCAGATATTTGACATACACCCCCTGCCCGCCGCTGCCGGGATTGCCCCGATAGGTCATCAGACATATCCGCAGCGAAGAAACATCCCTACCTGCAATGACCTCCTTTTGTCTGGCCTGTTTCAATACTACCCCATATTTTCGATTTTTCGTCGCTGGTGAATACATCCGGCCCGGTAAATTAGCAATCGAAAATTTGTCTTTGCCGGAAGACTGCAACTATTATTTGACATGATATGCTCCATGAAATAGAAGGCAACTGTGAAGGCCAAGAATTGGGGTCAGAAGAATTGGGGTCAGAGTAACATTTATCTCATTAGGAGCTGTTTTTGGATAATGTTGTTCTGACCCCCATTAATTACACTATTTCTTCGGCCAGTACGACATCCAGCGGATTGTCGGGGGAAAAATGGGGATTCCCACGCTGATGATCGAAGCCGATATGGTGGATGAACGGAATTTTTCCGAAGGCCAGGTGGAAACTCGCATAGAGGCCTTTATCGAGGTTTTGAGTGGCCGCCGTTAACTTGATAATCGAGGACCTAACAAAGAAACTGTTAGGTCAAAACATTGAAGTAATCGACACTTCGGCAACGATATGACCGATTTCAATATAGAGGGATAAGTGACGCTGGTAAATAAGTAAAAAAGCACCGGTACCCTATTTTGAATAAGGTGTCCGGAGCGACTGTTGACGAGAGATTATAGGAGAATATAGGGACACTTCCCCCATTTTATAGAGATTACCTGGTATAATAAATATCTCTGACTTTCACAGGGAGGTATCATGAAATTTGAGTGGGACAAGGATAAAGAGAAAAAGAATATAAGAAAACACGCAATTTCTTTTGAAGAAGCTGTTACCGTGTTCTATGATCCCTTATCAGCAACGTTCGCTGATCCAGACCACTCCATCGAAGAAGACAGATTCATTACCGTTGGTTATTCATATCAAGGACGTCTTTTCGTTGTATCGTCCACGGAAAGACGAGATGCGATACGAATTATCAGTGCACGTCCTGCAACCATGTTGGAGAGGAAAAGACATGAAAACTAAAACTATAGAGGAACAACGCCCCGAATATGATTTTGATTATTCAAAGGCCGTTCGCGGCAAGTACTTCAAACGGCTGATAGAGGAAGGCGCTAATGTAGCCATCCTCGAACCAGAAATAGCCGAGGCATTTACCAGCTCGGCTGCTGTGAATGATGCCTTAAGATCTCTTCTCGAAATTACAAAAGCAACACAGCGCCTAACGAAGCACTCAACCGGACGCGCGAAAAAGCTGCGCGCCGGTTAGCTCAAATGTTGAGCATAGATACCACAATATAATAAAAACTGAATCCTTGACTTCCAAGATGAATGTAATTACAATGTGACCACAATTTATGCGAGGAGGTGAAATAATGAGAGCGCACGTTGTAAAAATAGGTAATTCTCAAGGGATCCGCATTCCCAAACCATTACTTGATCAAACGGGAATTATCGATGATGTTGAGCTTGAGGTGGAGAAGACCCAAATCATTATTCGTCCGATCTCAAATCCAAGGTCGGGCTGGGATGATGCTTTCAGAATAATGGCCCAAAAAGGTCATGATGCATTGATCGACGAAAATGACAATATTTCTAATTCCTGGGATGAAGAGGAATGGCAATGGTAGTGAATCGATTCGATGTATATTTAATCAATCTTGATCCTACTGTTGGTTCTGAAATTCAGAAAACACGACCATGTGTGATTATTTCACCGGACGAAATGAACCGGCATATCCAAACCGTCATAGTTGCCCCGATGACGACGGCAGGGAAGGAATATCCAACAAGAATAGCCTGCGTATTTGAGAGCAGGAAGGGACATATCGTGTTGGATCAGCTACGGACCATAGACAAAAGGCGACTTATAAAAAGACTCGGCTCTCTTGATTCAGAAATCCAGTTTAAGGTTATTTCCGTTTTACAGCGGCTATTTGCGTTCTAAAATTGCCCAAAAATTCAAGCCAGCCGACCTCGCAAACACGGCGGCTGATTTTTTCGTTTTAGTTGAAGAAAGGGTAATGGCAGGGATTTATGAATACGCAGGCAGATTGAATTTACCTTGGCAATTTGCTGATGCTTCACTTTAATAATTGTTTCAATATTATGAAATCAAATAAATTAATTGTGTTTGACATGGACGGCGTCCTGATCGACGTTTCCGGCTCTTACCGGGAGGCGGTACGAAAAACGGCGCAACTGTTTTTAGCGGGGACAAAAAATTTCGACAAATTGCCGGACCCGCTGTTTTCGCTTGAAGAACTGCTCAGGTTGAAGCAGACAGGCGGACTTAACAACGACTGGGAGCTGACGGCGCGGACAATCGACCTGCTTTTCACGCTGCTCGAATATCCCGCCGGAAGCACCCCCTCGGCAGACAGCGTGTCCTACAAAAACGTCATCCGCGTCTATGATGCCCAAAAGCTCGCTGATTTTCTTCACAAATCCAGCACTCCGCTGACGGATCTTGCCGCCTTTCAGCGGAGCGGAAAATCATCTTTCGTAGAGCAGTGTTTCCGGGGCGATGTGAAAACCGGCAACATCATCAAGCGGATGTTTCAGGAAATCTATCTCGGCCCTGCCCTATTCCGGTCGGCATACGACCTTGAGCCTGAATTCAGCAAGGATGAAGGTCTGATAAACAACGAATCACTCCTCGTAAACGCGGCGATTCTTCAGGATTTGGCCCTGCGTCACACCCTCGCCATCGCCACCGGCAGACCGCAAATGGAGGCGGAGCACCCGCTGAAGCGCTTCGCCATCAGAAAGTATTTCCGGGATATTGTAACCCACGATGACTGCATCAAGGAGGAACAGCGGCTTTACAGAGAGAAAAACATTCGTGTTTCCCTGGAAAAACCAAACCCGTTCATGCTGGACCTTCTGTCTGACCGGCTCGGCACCTCTTTTGACCAGCGCTCCTATGTCGGCGACATGCCGGACGACATGCAGGCCGCGCGGGCGTCGCAGAAGAAGTACCGCGGCATCGGCGCGCTTTTTCTTTCATCCGCCTCCAAAGACAGCCGGGATATTCTCATCCAGGCCGGCGCCGACTATCTGATAGACAGCCCCACCGCCCTGACTGTAATCATCGGCTGAAAGGTGGCAGGGTAATCTGCCACGGATATTACAACGAGCTGAAAAATTAAATAACCGGAGCCGAAAAATCCATGAAATCTTACCGGAAAGAATTATGGTTCAACATCCCTGCCCGCAGAGGGTTTGTCAACATTACGGAACAGGTGGAACAGTGCCTGGAGGCAAGCGGCGTAACGGAGGGTTTGATTCTTGTGAACGCCATGCATATCACAGCCTCGGTCTTCATAAACGACGACGAATCCGGCCTGCATCAAGACTATGAGGATTGGCTCGAAAAGCTCGCCCCGCATGAACCTGTTTCCCAATACCGGCACAATCGGACCGGAGAAGACAACGGGGACGCTCATTTGAAAAGACAGGTTATGGGACGGGAAGTGGTTGTCGCCATCACCGGGGGCAAGCTGGACTTCGGCCCCTGGGAAAAGATTTTCTATGGCGAGTTTGACGGCAGGAGGCGCAAAAGGGTTCTGGTCAAGATAATCGGAGAATAATCAGATTTATTCGCGAAAGGAGGCTTTACTTTATGAATATTATTCACAACGAAGCGGAGTGCAGGTTTGAGTACAGAAGTGGCGACGCTCTGGCAGTCTGTGACTACCAAGTGGCAGGTGACGTTTGGACGTTTACTCACACCTTTGTGCCGGACTCAATGCGGGACCAGGGCGTCGCCGCTGCGCTGGCGGAGGCTGCCTTAACGCATGCACAAGCGCTGAATGTCAAAGTTGTACCGTCATGCAGCTATATCGATTCCTATATCAAGCGCTCTCCGAAATTTGACGCTCTAATTAAGGGGGACGCTGGTAAAAAAGTAAATAATGACGGAATAATATCTAAATGAGTTGGGAAGATATCGACAAGGAACAGCAGCGAAATAAGGGGTCAGAGTGAGATTGATTAATGTCACTCTGACCCCGATTTATTTCACTCTTCGAGGCATTTGCGGGCAAATTCCACCATGTCGTCGGTGGCTTTGTTGAACTGTCCTGCGGTCTTCACGAGGGAGGGATGGTCCTTGTACTCGTCGCGGGTGTAGCCATCTTCAGCGTATCCCCGGGCGAAATAGGGAACCTTGAGCAGCTTTTCCAGCACCTCCGGCGGGATGTCCTTTTCGATGCGGCCCTTTTCGAAAACAATGTCATCCTCCCCGGCTAACTTGATTACGTCGGCGATAAACGACGGCGGGCAGGTCAGCACGATGCTGCCGCCGGCCTTTTCCTCGAGATGCCAGATGCGCGCCTTGCCATCCACCGTCGGCCCCAGCCTAAGCGAGCAGGAAAGAAGCTTGCTCGGATAGTTCCCATCGTGAAAGAGGCGGTAGGCCTTCTTGAGAATGGCCATTTCGGCAAGCCGCACCTCGGCCTCGGAAAGCTCGAGCCCCTCGGCACGGGCGAAATCCCGCAATCCGCCCAGATCGCCGAAACGGGCCTCCATCATGGTAATTACCGAGCGCCACTTCGTCAGATCGACGTTGTTCTTCCGGGCGGTCTCCAGCCCCCTTTGCACGGCTTTCGCCCCATCCATCAACTGCGACATGACAAAAGCCAGCGTATTGTTGGTCGAAATTCCCCACGAGGTGAGTAATTCCAGAACCTCGTACCCTTCCTTTGTCCCGGGAATTTTGACCATTACATTGGGGTTGATGGCGGCGATCTCCTTGGCCTGCGCGATCATCGCCGCCTTGTCAAAGGACTTGCGGGGATCCACCTGCCCGGACAGGTAGCCTTCGCGGTAACCGGATTTTTCAAAAAGCGGCAAAAGCATGTCGGAGCCCCGTTTGACAACCTCCTTATAGAGCATCCAGAAGAGGGATTCCTTGTCTATTCCCGGGTTTTTCGCGATCATCCCCAAGGCAACCTCTTTCCAATACCCCGGATCTTCGCTGATCGCCTGCAGGGAAATCGCCGGATTGGTGGTAACGCCGCGAACGAGCGACTCTTCCGGATGGGCAGGATTGAAGAGGCGCTCCAACTGACGTTCAAGGGTCTCTTTATCGGCGGCCGCAACGCCGGCGAGCAGCTTGCGCCGCCAGTTTTCATAGGTCAGGGGCGAAGCGTCCCACCAAATCTCCATTCCGGGGCTCGCCTCGGCCAGCTTTTCCAACAGATTATATTCATTCATTTTTTTTACTCCCTTCTTTCCATAGTGATAAAACTCCGCCGTCTCATACAGCACTGCGCGGTAAAATTACAATCTTTTGAGGCAATTGCAAAACTCTCACATTCTGTCATTCCCGCAATGATTTTAAGCGGGAAAACGAAGTTTAATGTTCATAATCTGGTTCTAACTGCTTGAAAAACCGTATTCCCGATAGAAGCATTGCGTACATTAAGCTCCGCTTTCGGGAATGACAAATAGTTTTGCAATTGGCTCTTTTTTAACATCTCTTTGCTCAAATTTACCTGCCTTTCAGACGGCGCATTTAACCGAGCGGCCCGGCAGCAGTTCAAGGCGAAACCGGCGGCGGGGAAGCTCAGCGCGATTCAGCAGCGGAATCATTTCGCCGAGTCGGACGAAGCGATAATCCAGCTTTTTTATTGCTTCCAGCAGGACGATAAAATTATCGGCCATGATCCCGCCTTCGACCTCGGCATGGACGGGAAGAACATGCATTCCTCCCGGGACCAATGCGGACAGAATTTTTTGCGTCCCCTCCGCCATCCCCACCTCCTCGAAACAGGGGATATCGGACGGAATTTCAACCAGATTTATCCCTTCGTGGATAAACGGCGCCCGCGCCCTGGTGCAACTTAGATACTCAAACCCAAATTCTCCGACGATTGCAAGCACGCGGTCATCGATCAGCCAGGCCGGGGCGCCGAATGACTGCGGTTTTTCTCCGGCCAAACTTTCAAAGCCGGCAAGGCCGCGCCTGAACCACTCCCTTATCCACGCTTCGGATTTCGTGAAGAGCTCATCCTGCCAGCGCCGGTGATCCCAGGCATGAAACTGCACCTCGTGCCCTTCCGCCTTTATCCGCCGGACGATCTCGGGAAAAGAAAGGGCAATCATTGGCGATGGCAGCAGCGTTCCGTAGAGGGCGGTCTTGAATCCGTAAAGGCTCGCCGCGCGCGTCCGGATCATTTTCTTCAAAAAACGGGGGTTTCTCAGAAGCTGCAGAACGGCCCGACCTGAGGCATCCGGGCCGATGCTTAAGTAAAAAGTCGCCGGCAGGTTGTTTTTTCTCAATATATCGAGAAGACAAGGCACCCCTTCCTTCATCCCCTGATAAGTATCGACATCGATTTTCAGACCCAGTATGCCGGACAAAAACGCTCCTTATTTTTCATTTTCTTCAAGAAACGCATACAAAGTCATCCGCAGTGAATCATCCAGATTTATCCGAGGTGTCCAGTCTAAAAGCCGGCGCGCCTTTTCTATGCTTGGGGTACGGGTGATTATGTCCTGATATCCCTTCCCATAAAAATCCTGTGAAGACACTTCAATGATTTCCGAATATGTTTTGTCGTCACGATGTCTCGGATGTTCCATAAAAAGTTCCTTCAGCTTGTGGGCCAGCTCCCGCACAGAGCATTCATTTTGCGGACTGCCGATGTTGATGATCTCGCTTTTGCAGGCATCGTCCTTGTTGGCGATGATCTTCACCAGGGCGGAGATGCCATCGTCTATGTAAGTGAAGCAGCGCTTCTGATTGCCGCCATCCACAAGGGAGATCGGCCGCTTCAGCATCAACTCCGCAATAAACTGCGTCACTACCCGGGAACTCCCCTCCTTCGCGGCGTAAAGGGAATCGAGGCGGGGGCCAATCCAGTTGAAGGGGCGAAAAAGGGTAAATTCAACCTGTCCCCTTGTGCCGTACGCGTAGATAACCCGGTCCAAGAGTTGCTTCGAGCAGGAGTAAATCCAGCGCTCTTTTTGTATCGGGCCGACCACGAGGTAGCTTTCATCCTCCTTGAATTCCCGATCGGGGCAGGCGCCGTAAACCTCCGAGGTGGAAGGAAAAAGCACCCTTTTATGATACTTTACGCACTGTTTGACGATATTGAGGTTCATCTCGAAATCGAGATTGAAAACCCCGATTGGGTCCTCAACGTACAGTTTTGGCGTGGCGATCGCAACCAGCGGCAGCACGACGTCGCATTTTTTGATGTGGTACTCGATCCACTCCCGGTTAATCGCAATATCCCCCTCGATGAAATGAAACCGCGGATTTTGCAGGTTCTTTCCCAGACGGTCGTCGGAGAGGTCCATCCCATAAACGCTCCAGTCCGTCTCGTCGAGGATGCGCTGCGTCAGATGGTGCCCGATAAATCCGTTTACCCCTAAAATCAATACCTTCATGATAGTTTTATTCCTTCCCTGTTTTTAAAAAAGTTATAAAGCGCGTCTCCGGTCATTCTTGCTCCTTCACACTGAACATCCAAAAGACGGATTTTCCCCTCCCCTGTCTGCACGATCACCGTTTTGTCCTCAATCTTAATTGTTCCGGGAGCTTCCCGTTTACTATTCTCTCCTGCCGCCTTATCGCCTGCGGGCATACCCCACCATGCCATCAGTCTGGAACCATCCGGCATTTCACAGAACGCGCCCGGATAGGGGTCGGTCACCGCCCGAATCAGGTTGTAAATTCGCTCTGCCGGCCAGTCCCAGCAGATACGGCCATCGTCCGGCCGCCGGCCGCCAAAGTAACTCCCCAGGGCCAGGTCTTGCTGGACGCGGGGTGCCTTGCCGCTTTTCATCAAGGGCAGCAGCTCGTCCAGAAGCCCGCCTGCGGCTGCGCACAATTTTCCGAAGAGGGTAAGCGCCGTGTCCTCAAACGCGATCGGCACAACCCGCTGACCCACGATATCGCCGGCATCGGGTTTATGCGCAAGATGGTGCAGCGTAACTGCCGTCTGCTTCTCGCCATTGACCAGCACCCAGTTCACCGGCGCCCGGCCGCGATACTTGGGGAGCAAGGAGCCGTGGAGGTTATACGCCCCCCGGGTGGGAATTGCGAGAATTTCGTCGGGGAGCATAAACCGGCAGTAAAAGGAAAAGATCATCTCCGGAGCAAGCGCGGCAATTTGCTTCGTCCATCTCTCCTCGCGGATATCCATGGGACATTCCACCGGTATGCCCCGTTTTTCCCCCCACTCCCGGACCGAGCCAAACCAGCAGTTCTCCGCCGGATCGTCTGCGTGGGAAAAAATCAGGGGGATTTCCAACCCGGCTCTTTCCAGGGCGTCAAGCCCTGCTATCCCCATGTTATGATAGGCAAAGACCACTGCTTTCATGCTTTTTCTTCCGCCTTTGCAACTGGGCCGCCATAAACCTTTTCGATCACATATTCCGGCCGTTTGCGAACCTCCCGGTAGATCCGGCCGATATATTCTCCCAGAATGCCGAGCGCAAAAAACTGGAGTCCGACAAAGACAAACATGATGGCGAAGAGCGTGAAGACGCCCTGCGCTGCCCAGAGGGCGCCATAGATAAGCCGGGCCGCGACCAGAAAAAGGCCAAACAGCACGCCGAGGATGGCAAGCAGAACGCCCCCGTACATGATAAGCTTGATCGGCAATTCGGAAAAAGAGGCTACCAGATCGAACTGCAAACTGATCAGTTTTCTCAGCGGATAGTTTGACTTTCCCCCATGCCGCTCCTCGTGGGCAACCTCTATCTCCTCTACGCGCTTCCCGAAATGGGTCGCCAAAGCCGGGATGAAGGTGGCGTGTTCATGGCAGGAAATCATCCGCTCGACAACCGTCCGGCGGTAGGCCCGCAGCATGCACCCCCAGTCGGTCATGTGGACGCCGGTGATCTTCCGGGCAACGATATTGACTATCCGGGAAGGAATGATCCGGAAGAGGGAGTCTTTTCTCTGTTTCCTGATCGTCCCGACCACGTCGAGCCCGTCCTCTTCCATTGCGGCGATAAGACGGGGGATCTCCTCGGGCGGATTCTGGAGATCCGCATCCAGGGTAATGATTATCTCACCGTTGACAACCGAAAAACCCGCCAGAATCGCCGCGTGCTGCCCATAATTTCTGGTTAGTTCGACAACCCGCACCTCGGGATAAACGGTAAATTCCTTCAGGAGTGCAAGCGACCGATCCCGGCTGCCGTCATCGACCAGGATTATCTCCCATCGCCTGTCCAAAGCCGCCATCACCGGGCGGATCCGCTTCATCAGCTCCGGCAGATTCTCCTCTTCGTTATAAACAGGAACTACTAATGATATCATATCTTTATAATTTTCAATGTTTTCTGTTACCATCTCTTCTTGTTTCCTTCTGCGCTTTCCCTCGAAAACAAAGTTTAATGTTGATAAAATGCGTGCATGTCAGCCGGCCATTATTTCCTTTATCGCCTCTGAGACATACCCGACGTCGTTATCCGTCATTTCCGGAAAAAGGGGCAGAGAGATGATTTTATCCGCGGCTTTTTCCGTCGCCGGCAAGGAAACCAAACCGTAGCGCTCCCTGACATATTTGAGCCGATGGCAGGGCGGGAAATGGAGCCCGTAGCCGATGTTGTAGTCGGAGAGCTTCTCCATGAAGCGCTCCCTTTTCAGCGCGAGAATTTTCACGACAAAAAGGTGATGGGCATGTTCGTGCGGGTAGTCGGGAGCGAGCGTCAGTTCCAGCCCTTGCACATCCCGCAGCCCCTCCTCGTACAACGCAACGATTTCGGCCCGGCGGCGGTTGAACTCGTCGATCCTGTCAAACTGGGCGTTCCCCAGGGCCGCCTGGAGGTCCGTCATGTTGTATTTCCAGCCCGGCGCCTCGATATCGTATTCGGGGTTCCCCCCTTTTCCATAGCGCTTCCAGGCATCCCGCTCGATCCCGTGAAAGCGCAGCAGACGGAGTTTCTTTTCCAGTTTTTCATCGTTATGGGTGATCAGCCCCCCCTCGCCGGTCGTTATATTCTTGATGGGATGAAAGGAAAATATTGCCATCTCCCCGAAGCCGCCGGCATGAATTCCCCGGTAGCGCGTTCCCACGGCGTGGGCCGCGTCTTCAATTACAATCAGGTTATGACGCTGGGCAATCTCCTGAATTTTGGCCATATCCGCCGGGGCGCCGCCAAAATGCACGGGGATAATCGCCCTTGTCCGTGGGGTAATCAAGGCCTCGATCGCCTCGGCATCGATGTTGAGGGTGTCATAGTCAATATCGACAAAAACCGGACGCGCGCCGTGCAGCGCAAGCATGTTAACCGTTGAGGCAAATGTCAGCGAGGGGGTAATCACCTCATCGCCTGTGCCGATGCCGAGCGCCGTCAGCAGAATATCCATCCCCGCCGTTCCCGAAGTCAGGGAAACAGCGTACTTTGCCCCGGTCAGCGTCTGAAATTTTTCTTCAAAAGTCTTACAGAGCGCCCCGGTTGTAATCCAGTGCGAGCGCAGACAAGCGGTAACTGCGGCAATCTCGGCTTCTCCGAGGGAAGGCCGGTTCATCGGCAGAAAATCCTCTCTTTTCTTCACATCAATTCTCCTTGGGGGTTGATCCGTTCAGTTGCAAAAGCGAGTACTCGGAACTCTGCCACAAAATGCGGCTCTCGGTAAACTCTTTTTTCAGCCTCGCCAGTTTTTCGTCGTTTTCCGTCGCGCAGTAGATCCCTTTCGTTCCTTTTGCCATCTGAAAAAAACCTTCGGTATGGAGGAAGTAATGATCCCTTTTTTCCCGGGGGAGCTGCGAAACCCCATACCCCAATTCCCCGATATCATCAACAATCGGGGTTTTTCTGCCGGTGTAAAAATCAATGCCGTACAGCGAGATCCCGTATTGATAAACCTCGACATCCCGGGGGATGTTGCCCTCTATTGCCAGCGAAAGTTGCCGGGCCGATTTGTAAGGGGCAAGATAATAGGACAGGGGCGCCGTCAGCGAAACGAAAAAAAGCGCGTAAAGCAGATAAATCGTCAAAAACCAGCCGCGGCCGCCTTTGGTTCGCATTCGGAAAGGCAAAAATAGTAAAACAAGTTGAATAAAAGCAGGGATCGCGATCAGGGCCAGCCATGTCGAAGGATTAACGCCATGTTTGGAGAGAAAAAGCGGGACAAAAAGCGCCGTCAGAAAAAGCAGGGGCATAATAATGCCGGCAAAGCGCCAGCCGCCGGCAACCGGAGCTGCCGTGTCCTCCCGGTTTTTCTCAAAACACCGGAAAATCACGCCGAAAGCAACGGCAAGCGGAGGGAAAAGCGGGGTCAGGTAGGGAACCAGTTTCGATGAGGACAAAGAAAAAAAGACAAAAATTAACCCTGCCCACACCAGCAAAAAAGACTTCTCCTCCCTTTTGAACAGGGGTTCGCCGCCCTTAACCCCATTTATCGCCTCGGGAAGATAGAAAAGCCAGGGCAACGCTCCGGCAAGCAGGACGGGGACATAGTAATAGAGCGGCTGATAGTGATCATGAATCCTTGTCGTATAACGTAAGAAGTGCTCCTGAATGAAAAAAAAGCGAAAGAAATCCGGGTTCTCCCGTTGCACGAGGATCAGCCAGGGCAGTGAAACCGCTGCAAACAGCAGGATGCCGAGGGGGGAGACGAGACGCAAGACGTCTCGGAACCGTCGGGAGAAAAGCAGCCAGACGCCAATAATGCCGAACGGAAACACAACCCCGATGAGTCCCTTGGTCAAAAACGCGAGGGCGCTGAAGATGTAGAGGAGGTAAAGCCAGACCTTCCGTTTTTCAGCGTCGGCAAAAAACCGGAATCCCGACCAGATCGCCACCCCGAGGAAGAAGGCCAGCGGCATATCGAGAATGTTTATCCGACCGAGCGCCGAATGATATAAAAATGTCGTCAGGACAGCCGCCGCGTAAAGCCCCGTCCGGGCATCATGAAAAAAGAGCCCCATCCGATAGGCCAGGATGATGCATCCCCAGGCCGCAAGGGCAACAAAAAGACGCGCGGAAAATTCGTTTTTCCCGAAAACCTTGAAAGAAAGCGCAGTCGCCCAGTAGGCAAGCGGGGGCTTCTCGAAATAGACAACCCCCTTGAGCCGCGGGGTTACATAGTCTCCGGAGACATTCATCTCGTCGGGTATGGAACTGTAGCGCCCCTCATCCGGCTCCATCAGCGGCATGAAGGGAAGCGGCAGCAGATAGACAAAGATGGGGACAATCGCCAGAACCAGTATTTTAATCGATTTCAAACTCATTTATCCGGCATCCCCGTCCGCGCCTTACCATATTTTCCATTCATCTCAAAGCTTTCAACCCATAAGGATCAATCTCGCCCAACTCGCCAGACGTCCTTTAAATTGTCATCCCCGGTGAAAACCTGCATCCCCAGCTACTGAGAAATATAGAATTATGAAGATTAAACTTCGTTTTGCCCATGCCGGCCTGATTTCATAATTGTAGAATGTCGTATTTGTGGTCTTATTTCATAAACAGCGCGAAGTTGTCAAACGAAGAATGCCCGCAACTCCATTATTATACGGCATTTCAGCCAGTTCCACCTGCTCCTTGCTTTCCCCTCTTTTCGGAAATGCAGGCCAGCACGTACGCAAAAGCAATTTGGCTTTTATTCCTCCTCAAGTGGGGAAAAAACAGCTACCCGCGTCCATTTTCCCGCCCGGCTTTCAATCTTTATCTATCCTCCGTGCAGTTCGACAATCCTTTTCGCTATTGTCAGCCCCAAGCCGGAACCGCCGAATTTCGACGACCGGGACTTCTCGACCCGATAAAACTGCTCAAAAACCTTGGGACTTTCAGCCTCAGGAATGCCGGGCCCTGTGTTGACAATTGTTACCGTCATACCAGTTGCGGATTTATCAGTGCTTGCTTCAATCCGGCCACCCTCCAGATTGTATTTGAGAGCGTTGTCTATTATATTGGAGAAGGCGCGGCTCAGTTTTTCAGGGTCTCCTCTGACTGCGAGTCGCTCCGGCAGGCGGATCTCCATTTTGATCCTCTGCGCATCCGCCAGAAATTGATATTCCGCCAGCAGCAAAGAGAAAAGCGCCGCAAAATCAAACGATCGGGAATCAATGCCCGCGAGCGTCTCCAGCGCTGACAGATTCAGCAGATCCTTGACCAGTTTTTCCATCCGCAACGTCTGGTTTTGCAAGCGCAAAAGGTTTTCTTCCACAGACGACCGCGATTTTCCCCCGTCAGCAGCGAAAATTTCCTCAACCGCCAAACGCATGGTTGCAAGGGGCGTTTTTAATTCGTGCGCCGTGTCAAACAGAAATTCCCGCTGTTTCACGAAGGAGTATTGCAGGCGATCCAGCATCGTATTTATGGCGCCGAGATCGAGCCCCTTGACCTTATCTGCGGCATCGCCCCTGGCGGTAAGCAGCAGCACCATGGTATCGATTTTCGCCTTTCGCAATTGTTTTAAAACCGTCAGGCCGTCAATCTTCGGCATCATGATATCGAGGATGACAATATCAAACGCGGCTTCGGACAATTTGTCCAGAGCCTGCTCGCCGTCCTGCGCTGTTTCCACCGTATATCACTGATTTTCCAATATATTTTTTACCTGTTCCCGTAATGCATACTCATCATCAACAAGCAATATTCTCATAATCCAGTCCCTTGACGGTCAATTTTTCAATACCTCAATAACACATATCCCGGCGGTTTGCTTTCAGCAAAAAGGGGCGGTGGAGGAAGCTGATTGCGCCATTGAAAAAAGTTTTTACCTCGGAAGATCAGAACTGTTTTCCCCTTATTTTCCCCAATCAGGGTGAACGCGTTTTTGATATCGTACACTCTGCCCCGGGCATCCCAGTAATTCAATCCGTAATCAAGCTCTCCCGCTCCGCCCAGGATATTGACATCGGTACGCCCCCAATACCAGCAGACAGACTTCAGCGAATCTTCGTCGGAAATAATGACCGCATCGGCGTCTATCTCTTTTTTGTATTGTTCAAGAAAGCGGCCCGGCGCTTTTGCCGCAAGGGTCGTATCCGGAACCACAAAGTGAAAAATAAAAAAAAGAAAAAGCGGCGCCATGCCAAACAGTAGAACCTTGCTTACCGATGAGGCAATTGCAAAACTCCCCATTCTGTCATTCCCTCAACGATTCTGAGCGGGAATCTGGTTCTAACTGCTTGAAAAACCATATTTCCGATAGAGACATTCGGGAATGACAAATGGTTTTGCAATTACCTCCGATGTTTTGGTTTTAAAAGCCCCGAGGCAAAAGATGACCAGAAAAAGAAGCCCGTTTACCGCCATTGTCACTTTCCATGGCTTGCTGTACGGCTGGAAACCGTGATCGCCCGAAAACTGCAACAGCAAAAAGGCAAGCAGCGGCAACCAGCTCATCCGCAACAGGTCAAAAGGACGGCGCTGCAAAAGCAGATAGGGCCCAAGTATCGGGATTAACTCCCCTCGCCATAGAACAGCCTCATGGCGGGGGAAAATAATGAGCTGACGTTAGCAGAAGCAGCGTGCAGAAATAAATCAGTTCCCTTTTCTGCCCCGGCACTATTCACGGCACCGCTGACTTTATCTTTTTGCTTTTCCATGCCGGCGAAAACAACAGAGTGCACACCACAACTCAAGCTGTTTTCATCGGCCCTCACATAGATATTAAACTATTGATTGCACTCAAGTCGGCGCAAATATTCTTCTTGACACACGGGAATGTAAATGCTGTATTGCCAAGCACCCATTGAACGGCTTCCCAAACGTTACCCAAGGCAATCAGCTTTAGCCCAATTATACTGTTTGCCGAAAAAATCGATTTGACATAGTCTGCAATGTGGATTAATATAGCTATAAAAAGCCACATTATATAGGTGCGATATGAGAACCATTCAGATGACACTTGATGATGACCTTGTCACAGCGGTGGACCGCGTTTCAAAGGAGCTCCGAACAAGTCGTTCTGCTTTCGCAAGAAAGGCACTTCGTGACGCACTTGCGCGCTACACCCTTGAGCAACTAGAACACCAGCATCGCCGGGGGTACGAACGATACCCGGTTGCCGTCGATGAGTTCTCAGCTTGGGAAATTGAGCAGGCTTGGGGTGATGAATGAAACAAGGTGAAATACGGTGGTACAAGTTCATACCGCCAGATAAAAAGCGGCCAGTTCTAATCCTGACCCGAGATTCTGTATTGGAATACCTTGATGAGGTAACAATCGCTCCCATCACAACTACAATCCGCAACATACCATCTGAGGTATTTCTCTCGAAAGCTGACGGCATGCCCCAGGATTGTGCTGTCAATTGCGATCACTTGCAGACTGTTTCAAAGGGGAAGATTGGAGCATTGATCACATTTTTGCCTCTGCCAAAAATGGTTGCAGTTGGGCGTGCAATACGTTTTGCCCTCGATATTTAAGATAGGCGCGGCCAACAATTGCATCCAGCCAACGCCGGGCGCCTACGGTGGATTCCCGAAAGTCCGTGGCGGCGTCGGTTGATGCATGGCGTTGGCCCTAAGTAAGTGTTTCCATAATGCACACAATGTGCTAATATTCGAACCATGAAAAGCATAAACTGGAACACGGAAAAGAGCGTCGCGCTTAAGTCGTCTCGGCGAGTACCTCTCTCGAAACGACTCCTGTCATTTTTTGAACAGACGGAAGACCTGATCATAACCGGGCCCACTGGCACAAACGTGATGGAGATAACGGCGTTCATGATAAGCTGATGGGGATAATTATCAGGCCTGGAGAATCTGTTTCAGAAAAAGCCGAGTCCGCTCCTGAGTCGGTGTCCGGAAGAGTTCATCGGGTTTTCCTTCTTCAACGATTTTTCCGTAATCCATGAAGATCACGCGGTCGGCTACCTCGCGGGCAAACCCCATCTCGTGGGTGACGACGATCATCGTCATCCCCTCGCGGGCGAGGTTTTTCATGACGCCCAGCACCTCACCAATCATCTCCGGGTCAAGCGCCGAGGTCGGCTCGTCGAACAGCATCAGCTTCGGCTTCATCGCCAGCGCCCGGGCGATTGCCACCCGCTGCTGCTGACCGCCGGAGAGTTTCTGGGGATATTCATCCTTCTTGTCCAGGATGCCGACCTTTTTGAGAAGCTCCTCGGAAATGGCTGTAGCCTCATTGCGGGAACGCTTCCGCACGAGCATCTGCGCCATGTTGACGTTTTCGAGCACCGTTTTATGGGGGAAAAGGTTGAAGGACTGGAAGACCATGCCGATCTCCTCGCGAACCTTGTTTATGTCGGTATTTTTATCCTGGATATCGACATTGTCCACGAGAATGCTTCCCCGGTCAAAACTTTCAAGCTGGTTGATTGTTCGGAGCAGCGTGCTTTTCCCGGAACCGCTCGGGCCGATAATGACGGTCTTTTCCCCGTCGTAGATGTCGAGCGAGACCTGGTCGAGCGCCTTGAGTGTGCCGAAATATTTTTCCAGGCCCCGGATTTCCACAATTTTCCGGAGTTTATCTGCCGACATTGATCCTATCCTCCATGATGCTGATGATTTTGGACAAAAAGAGGGTAATGATCAGGTAAATCAACGCCACCATCGTGTAGGTTTCGAAATAGGAAAATGATTCGGACGCGTACTCCCGGCCGCGTCTCAAAAGATCCGAAACCGCCAGGATCGAGACAAGCGAGGAGTCTTTCAACAGGGCGACAAACTCGTTGCCGATCGGCGGGAGGATGGTCTTTACCGCCTGCGGCAGGATGACATGAACCATCGCCTGGGCGTGCGTCATGCCGAGGGAGCGCGCCGCCTCCATCTGCCCCTTGGAAACCGATTCTATCCCGGCACGGAAGATCTCGCCCATGTAGGCCCCGTAGCAGACGGCCATCGCAATGACGGCGCTGATAACCGCCGGCAGGTTGACGATCCGGCCCAGGGCGTAATAGATGTAGAAAAGCTGAACGAGCAGCGGAATGCCCCGGATCACCTCGACGTACAATGAAGCGATTCCGTTGATAATCCGGTTTTTGGAGATCCGGCCGAGGCCAGTGAAAAGCCCGATGATCAAGGCCAGGACAATAGCCTCGATCGTTACCTGAAAGGTGACCAGGATGCCGTCGGGGATGAAGCGGAGAATCTCCAGATAGGGCTTCGGCCGGGTCCAGGCGAGATAGACGACGATCGCGATCGCGCCGATAAATGCCGTTCGCCAGGCCGTAAAAAGCCCCTTGTCCCGTCGCGACGGGATGGCGACGCCATCGGTCACCTCGATGACCGCCGGCGTCGCCAGGTTATTGCTGTTGGGGGGGGCCTTTATTGGAGCCACTTCTTTTCAATAGCCTCGTTGAGGCCCTTAGCTTTTACCTGTTCAATGCCTTTGTTGATCATCTCCAGCAGTTCCTTATTGCCCTTTTTAACAACAACGCCATAGAACTCTTCGGTGAACGGCTTGCCGACGATCTTGAAATTTTTCTTGTACTCTTCGCGCTGAAGCGCATAGTTGGCGGCAACCGGGGTATCGCAGACAACAGCGGCAATTCTGCCTGCCGCCATATCCTCAAAAGCGAGGCCTATCTCGTCGTAGGTCTTAAGTTCTACGCCTGCATTTTTCTTGACCTCCATCGCGCCGGTTGTGCCGATCTGGGCGCCGACCTTCTTCCCCTTGAGATCCGCAAGTTTCTGCGTCGCCTTATCCTTTTTGGGAACGACGAGAATCTGCCCGGCGTTGATGTAGGGTGTGGAAAAATCCATCGTTTTTTTGCGCTCGTCGGTAATCGTTACCGACGAGATGATCGCGTCGAATTTCCCGGCCTCGATGCCGGCGAAGATCCCGTCCCAGGCGGTGTTTTTGAAGACAACCTTAAAGCCGCCCTCCTTGGCCACCGCCTTTAAAAAATCTATATCCAAACCGACGATTTTTTTCTGGGCATTAACAAACTCCATCGGGGGCCAGGTCGCATCGGTTGCCACGGTGATGGTTTTTTTTGCTGCGGCCGCTGCCGGGGCCTCCATCAGCGGGGAGACGAGCATGGCGAACAGGGCGATGACAACAAGCGTAACACGATAAACCTTCATGGTATCCTTCCTCCTTAATATTGATTATATTGATTTATTGGCATGATATTTTTATGTGCATCCCTGCGTTCGACGCCGTTTGTGCGTTCCGGCGTCATGAAAACGCGAGCCGACAGCGCGCCTAAAAGCAACGGTTCCCAAGGGCAACGTCGTTAAGAAGCAAGGCGATTTACCCCCGGCAGACCGTTTTTGTCAAGGGAAATGTCTTCAGCTTTTCATTGCTTTCATTATCGGCATTGTATATAAGTGCCCGCGCTTTAAATAGAGGAGCGGTTTTGCGCAAAGCGATTACCGGACGGGGAATCAGGAATATTAAACTTCGCTTTTGGCTGGCGCTGATGAGAAAAACGGGGTTTGAACAAAGAGGCCAAAGGCTGATGGCGGATTTTCTGCTCGTGATGACGGCATTTTTCTGGGGCATCACCTTTGTTGTCGTGAAAGAGGCGATCAGGAGTACCGGCGTCTTTGTTTTTCTGTCCCAGCGCTTTACCCTCGCGGCGATTCTGATGGCGGCAATCTGCCTTTTGCTGCGCCGGCCCTTCAAGATCGAACTGCTGCCACGGGGGGCGATCATGGGGTTCTTTCTGTTCGGCGGTTATGCGTTTCAGACGGCGGCGCTTCTTTACACGTCCGCATCCAATGCGGCTTTTCTGACCGGGCTAAATGTGCTGCTGCTACCGATTTTGGGCACGTTCTTCTACGGTTATCACGTCAGTAGATACACGTTTCTGGGGGTGCTTCTTGCCGCGGTTGGTCTCTACCTGCTCTCCACGCAGGGAGGGACTCTGAACCCGAATAAAGGGGATTTGCTTGCGGGGATCTGCGCCGTCAGCGTCGCGCTGCATGTCATATATACCGGTAAATACGCAGGTTCAGGCGACGTGTTCTGGCTTACGGCGATCCAGCTTGGAGTAGTCGCGCTGCTGAGCGCCCTTGTTTCGGCGTTTATCGGAGACCGTATCCTGGTCTGGCATCAGGAGATAGCATGGGCGCTGGCTATTACCGTTATTTTCGCGACGGTATTTGCCTTTCTTGTACAGACATCCATGCAGAGGTTTACAAGCCCCACCCGCACGGCCCTGATTTTCTGCCTGGAACCGGTCTTCGCCGCCATTTACGCCTACTATGCCGCAGGGGAGCGTCTGGGAATGCCGGGATTTGTCGGCGCGCTCATGATTCTTGCCGGGATGATCCTGTCGGAGATCGAAGCTTCGGGTTTGCCGGAGAAATGAAGAAAAGGGAATTTTAAAATCCATGCATGTCAAACAGAATAATATGATTGAGCAAGAGTCATGGTAATCAAACAGGGTGAAATATATTGGGTTGACCTTACTGAGCCCAGGGGTTCGGAACCCGGATATCGTCATCCTCATATCGTAATTCAAAGCAATTTATTTAATGCCAGCCGAATAAACACAATTGTAGTTTGCCCGACCAGCGCTGGGCGCGGGGCGCTGACGCGGCAAGGTTTATAGTGCGCCTTATCGCCGAGCCGGGTCATGGTTCCCGCTATCGAAGACCGGAAGCTCCGCGGAGAAATACCGGTCAATGAGTTCGTCCAATACCGCTTCAAGGAGATTATCCCCGGCTTTGCTTATCTCTTCGTAGAGCCCGCCCGCTATGCCGGCAAAGGAATCGATCAGCGACGGGTCAAAGTGACGCCCTCTTTCCTTCATCAAAATCCGCATCGCCTCTTCCAAAGAAAACGGCTCCTTGTAGGGGCGCTGCGAGGTCAGCGCGTCAAAGACATCGGCCTCCGCCAGACGGACGGCATAGATTGTGACGCGGTAATTGTGAATGTTCGTGTCGCTGTCCCGCTTGGCAATGGCGCTGCCCAAGACCTTCAGCGTTCCGATATTGGCGTGAAAGAGCTCGCCCGTCATCCCGATCAGCCCTTTGTTCAGAGACAGGAAGATCGGGTAAACCGCCAGAGCCGTAAAAAAAATTATCAGCACAACCTGCAGAAGAGCGAAAAAAATCCGGTTTTTCATCTCCGTCATCGTCTGGAAATCGGCTTTATAAACCCCCTCGAAATAACCCTCCAACTTTCCGCCGGCGGTCTTCAGCGGTATCTGCGCCACAACGAGAATCTGGCCGCCAGCTCCATAAAACTGCCGGAAATGGTCGCCGTCTAGCCGGGCAACATCGAGACGATGTCTTTTGATTTTTTCTTCTATCGGCAGCGCGTCGGGATGGTTCGCTGCAACGATTATTTCTTGCTCCAGGTCATAGAGCTTGACGGAGATGAAGTGCCCGTCTTTGATGTGCTGCCGGCTTACGGTCATATACGATCCGTTCGCGAACCATCAAACGGACATCCTTGCCGAAGTGCAATTCAAGCTTCCCCTAAGCACAAACGTTAACGCGGAGCGTCGAACAGAGGGGAATGTCTGGATTGCGCTCAAAAATGCCGTCTTGCCGGGTGACTCGACCAAAAGATGGGATGATTTATGAATATTATGCTTCGCTTTCTCACGAAAGCGGCCACCGATCCACCTACCACCTCCAATCGTCTCGCCAGCCCCTGCACTTCCGTGTAAAATAGTCGCCAAATTATCCCTTGACATCCCCGAATGGTCTCCCTATACTTCGCCCATCGAGAAGTAACGTCTTATCAAGTAGATATTGGCTGAGTTTGAGGGAAGACCGGACAGGGACATGCCGTTAAAGGACGCCCCACAGACACCGTGAACTAGGGAGGAATGTGTTATCGTAAAAAAATTGATTATCGTTTCAAACAGATTACCCATTACCGTTGTAAAAAAAATTAATCAGTTCAATTTCCAGCCAAGCGTCGGGGGACTTGCGACCGGCCTCGGTTCTATTCTTGATTCCCAGCGGATATGGATTGGATGGCCGGGAATTTCTTCAGGGAAGATTGACGCCCAGGAAAAGGAATTCATCAAAACGAGACTGGCCAAGGATTCGCTTTACCCCATATTCCTGAACCAGAACAATTTTGATCTGTTCTACAACGGCTTTTGCAATAAAACTATCTGGCCGCTTTTTCACCATCTGATTCAGTATGCGGTTTTTGAAAAAAGATTCTGGCAATCCTATGAAAAAGTGAACAGCCTTTTCCTGGATATGGTTCTGGAAAGAGCCGATCCTGAAGATATCATATGGGTGCACGATTACCATTTGATGCTGCTGCCGGCACTGATACGCGAAAAGTTACCCAATGCATCCATTGGCTTTTTTCTCCATATTCCCTTTCCCTCTTTTGAAATATTTCGGCTGCTCCCCTGGAAGAAAGAGATTATCAGCGGTCTATTGGGAGCTGACCTTGTCGGCTTTCATACTTTCAGCTATGTTAAGCATTTTCTGGACAGCGTACGCAGAACCGTGGGGTTTGAAAATTCCTATGGTGAAATAACGGTTGGCACCAGGCCGGTCAAAGTGGATTCCTTCCCCATGGGAATTGACTTTGATAAATTCTCCAAGGCGGCCAATCATGCCAAAGTGAAACGAGAAATCAGCAAAATCCGTAAGAATATCAAAGAGCAAAAAATATTGCTGTCCATTGACAGGCTTGACTACACAAAAGGCATGCCGCAGCGGTTGGAGGCATTCAACTCCTTTCTTGACAAATACCCGGAGTTTGAAGGAAAAGTAACGTACATACTCGTTGCCGTGCCGTCGCGAACAAAGGTTGAGGATTACAGGCTGCTGAAAAAACAGGTGGATGAACTGGTTGGAAAAATCAATGGCGCTCATGGAACCTTTGGATGGATGCCTGTATGGTATATCTATTCTTCCCTGCAATTTCATACGCTTGCCGCACTTTATGCCCTTGCCGACGTTGCCCTTGTCACCCCTTTCAGGGACGGAATGAATCTGATTGCCAAGGAATTCATCGCCTCCAAAAACGATTTGAATGGAACACTTATTCTCAGTGAAACCGCCGGGGTTGCGGAGGAACTGGGAGAAGCCGTCATTGTCAATCCCAATGACAGGGATGAAATTGTGGAAGCCATAAAAGATGCCCTGTCAACGCCCGATAAAATGCAAACAACGCGAAACAGAGCGATGCGCACACGACTGCAAAGATACAATGTCGAAAAGTGGGCTCAAGAATTCACCGACACTTTAACCGATGTAAAAAAAAGGCAGGCAGACCTTGATACGACAAGATTAACATATAGATCAAAAATCGAGATGCTGGCTGGACATGCCGCAAGCAGCAAAAGCTTGATTCTCCTTGATTACGATGGAACCCTGGTCCCTATTGCGGATATGCCCGAAAAAGCCGAACCGGATGAAGAGCTTTTGCAGATTTTGACGTCGCTCAAAACAAGAAACACCGTTGTTATCTTAAGCGGCAGAAACAAACAAACCCTGGAGGACTGGCTGGCCCCCTTGGAACTGGCAATGGCTGCGGAGCACGGCGCCTGGATTAAGGAAAAAAAGAAAGAATGGAAAACAGTGGAGCCGACGATAACGGAATGGAAGAAATCAATCATGCCTATTATTGAAATGTACGTTGACAGAACTCCCGGCTCATTTATAGAGGAAAAAGATTTTTCTCTCGTCTGGCATTACCGAAAATGCAACTCAGAACTCGCCGAGGTCAGGGCAAAGGAATTGAAAGACATTCTTCTGAGCCTTACCGCCAATCTCAATGTCGGCTTCATCGAGGGGAAAAAGGTCATCGAGGTTAAAGACACCAATATCAATAAAGGAAAGGCCGCCATGAAATGGATATCGGAAAGAAACTGGGATTTCATATTGGCCATTGGCGATGACTGCACCGATGAAGACTTGTTCCGTGTTCTTCCGGATACGGCATATTCACTGAAGGTTGGCTCGGGCGCCTCGAGGGCCCGGTTCAATCTGAGTTCGTTCCGGGATGTCAGAAAACTTCTGGAGGACTTAATATGAGAACAATAGAGGATTACAGAAAGATCGTGGGGGATGAAGTAATCAGTGAAATTTACAACAAGGCAAAGAAACTTTACGGGAAAAATATTCTGCATGTCAATTCCACATATATTGGAGGCGGCGTTGCCGAAATACTAAACAGCCTTCTGCCGCTCTTGAACGATGCCGGTCTGGATGCAGACTGGAAGGTGCTGCATGGCAATGCTGACTTCTTCACCATCACCAAAAAATTCCATAACGCGATGCAGGGGGCAAGCATCAACCTCAGCAACATGAAAAAACAGTTGTACCTTCAGACCAATGAAAATTTTTCCGTCTATACGCATATCAATCATGACTGCGTGATTGTGCATGACCCTCAGCCTCTTCCGTTGATAAAATATTACAAAAAAAGGCAGCCCTGGATATGGCGATGCCATGTGGATTTATCCAATATAAACAGCGAAATGTACGATTTCATCAAAGGGTATATCTTAAAATACGACCTTGCCATCATCAGCAATGAAAAGTATCGGATGAAAAATCTGCCGGTTGAACAAAAAATCGTCTATCCGGCCATAGACCCATTATCCCCCAAAAACATGGAACTCTCAAAAAGAGACATTGCCAAATATCTCAATAAATTTGGGATAAAGACTGATAAGCCATTATTGGCGCAGATATCGAGATTTGATGTCTGGAAAGATCCGGAAGGGGTGCTGGATGCCTTTATGCTTGTCAAAAATGAGATCGAATGCAGACTGGTACTCTGTGGGGGAATGGCGATGGACGACCCTGAATCTCAGGCCATTTATGAAAGAGTTTTTAAGAAAGCAGAAAAGATGATTGCAACCGGCGATGTTATCCTGATCACGCTCGAAAATAACATTCTTGTAAACGCCCTGCAGCGAAGCGCCTCCGTTATCATACAAAAGTCCATAAGGGAAGGCTTTGCACTGACCGTGTCGGAGGCTTTATGGAAAGGAACGCCGGTCGTAGCCTCCAATGTAGGGGGAATTCCAACGCAGATAATCGACGGGGTTAACGGTTTTTTGGTTGAGCCCTCCGACACGGCCAAGTTTGCCAATAGAATCATTGAAATCTTGAAAAACCCTGATACGGCAAAGAATATGGGAGAAAAAGGGCGGGAAACAGTCAGAACCAAATTCCTTACCACCCGTTGTCTGATTGATCATTTAGACATTCTCAATGAAATTATGGCCTGACCTTTCTGTTTTACTTTGAAAAACACCGATCGCCTCATCGAGACTCCCCGGTTTGAGCCAGACGGCCTTGCGGTCGGCGGAAAACCATGTCATTTGCCGCAAGACTATCTTTCGCAGCTCATCTCCATCCCTGTCTTAGCCGGTGCGGCCTGCCGGTGATCCGCCCGGCGCTTTACGCCTCCAGATCCTTTTTGCTCCTGTCAAACTCTTCCTTGGCAATCTCGCCTCTGGCATAGCGTTTTTTCAGTATGTCGAGCGGGGTTTCCCGCTGAAATTGCCCATAATTCCTGCTTCCGGCGCCGCGGGTAAAAAACCAGATCGCCGCCGCAATTAAAACAATCAAAAGAATCATTCCCATAAACATTCCTCCGTAGCCAAAATTCAACGGCCCCAGGCATCCGCCCCCCCGCAGACCGTAGAAAGCCTCCCCGGCGCTGGCCAGGGACAAAACGCCTATCGTCATTATAACCGCTGCAAAATATTTTTTCATCTTCGTGGCCTCCTCATTTTATTGCGCCGAATCCCCTCTCGGGTGGGAGCAGTCGCAGCGACCGCTCCCACTCGCAGATAAATTTTACCGTCCGCAGGGAGCGCCTTCTGCGGCGCCGTAATCCATCATCCCTCTGCCGACAAAACCCCTGCCGGCATTGGGAATGGCTTTTCTGACGACAAGCATGTGCTCAATCCGCTTTTGCTCAAACTGCCCCTCCAGTTCGGAGATCTCTTTCTGGAGACGAGCAGCCTTCTCGGCATCGGGCTTTTCCCTGACAAATTCAGCTCTTAACTCAAGCTTTTTGGCGTAAAGCTCCTGTCGGGTCTTTTGGGTCGCATCTAAAAAGGCCGCCCTTTCCTTTTCCAGCTTCGCTGCGTCCTCGTCGCTGAAATTCCCCCAGTTGCCGCATCCCTCTTCGGGTTCACCCATCATCCCCGGGCCATAACCCCTGCCGTATTCACCCGTATTGCGGCCGGAACCTTTGCCCCAATCGGCATACGCGTACGATCCTACTCCCAATGCCGCAACCACCGCTAAAGCCAATAGAGTCTTACCTTTTTGCATCCGTTTCATTTTCTTTTCCTCTCAAAGTTGATAAATTTTTTACTCACCCCGGATAGTAACTCATTTCCGCTTGGCACTCCTATAGCAAGCAGCGTGCCACTATGCCCATTGGGGCTGCAATATATATTCAACATATTGTTATTACGCTGCCTAATGTATTGCGAACGTCAAAAGACAAGTGACGATCTTCTGCAACGCCGCCGACCGCTGCGCATAAAATACGCACATCACCCGCTTTACCGAATCTGCTGGATAGATAGTATCCATGTTCATCGCCAGACTCACGCCGAGCCTCTCTCTACGCCAGGCGCCAGGCAATTTCAACATCCAGATAATAAAGCGGATATGATGTCGGCACTCCCCAACTGCAGCTTTGTTCAACGGGGTAATATTACGATCGTCGGCGCAGGATTTTCTGCGGCAACGAAGATATTTCGCTGAGAAAGCGCGAACTTTTTCAGCAGTTGATGAAAAATGGCATGAACATCACCGCGGCAAGTTGAAGAAACTTCTGCAGCAGCAAGAAGCTTTTTCGTGCTGCCTGCCTGCGCCGGCGACGACTTCAGTCCCCTTGAGCGTGCGCCTTATGCTATCCTATAAAATCCAGATAGTTGTCTGATGTAACCAGTTCGAACGTCGCACCCGGATAGGATTCAAGCCATTTTTTAGGTGGCTTGTCCTTCTTTTTCTTCGTCCATTTGCACTCGAAACCGAACAGCCCGCCATCGCGCTCCTCGACATAGTCAACCTCTTTCCCATCGTATGTGCGCCAAAAATAAATGTTGCCGTATATCCCGGTGTACGATCGTTTTTTCAGCCGCTCGGCGACAAGGAAGTTCTCCCACAAAGCACCGATGTCATTACGGGAATCAAGTAGGTTGTACTGGCCGATGATAGCGTTGCGAATCCCATTATCCAAGAAATAGTATTTTGCCTTGCTGGTCACCTCGTTGCGCAGATTGCGGCTGAATCCTCCCAGCCGCACAATAACGAATGCCTTTTCCAGGATATCCAGATACCGACCGACGGTTTTTACATCAAGCTTTACCTGGGTCGCCAATTCATTAAGGGACACTTCGCTTCCTACCTGAAAGGCGATCAATTTCAGGAGATCCAGAAGCGTGCGGGATGAGCTGAACTTATTCACGGATTATTCCTGACAGTAGTGAAAAAACATCTTGACAAGCCTCTTTGGATAATATATCGTACGGCACATCGACTAAGTAGAGTAATGAAATGATAGCTAAGAAAACAAAATATGCCCTTAAGGCCATGATTAACCTTGCCATGCTTTATGACAAGGGGCCAATCCTTATTGCCGATTTGGCCAGGGAGGAAAAGATTCCGAAAAAGTTTTTGGAGCTGATTCTCCTTACATTGAAAAACCACGGCATCCTTCAGAGCAAGAAAGGAAAGGGCGGCGGCTATTACTTAGGCAAATCTCCGGCGGAGGTCAGTATGGGAACGCTGATCCGTATATTTGAGGGTCCATTGGCGCCGGTTCCTTGCGTGAGCGAATCGGCATACGAAACGTGCAGTGAGTGCAGGGACGAGCAAACATGCGGCATTCGTCTCTTGATGAGGGAAGTCCGGGACGCCACAGCAAAAATTTTGGACAACGAGAGCCTGGCGGACGTGCTGGAACGGGTTGCAAAAGCGCAAGAGAAAAAAGAGGGAATTTCAAACTATGTTATTTAATAACAATTTTTTTATGTTAATAATCTACTAAATCGATAGGGCAAATCAATTGATAAAACAAACTAACGGATGAGAAAAGTAGGAAGGAAGTGAAAAATGGTCATACAGAATAAATTTCCAAATAAGTCTGATGTCATAGCACGTACTCCCGATTCCGCAGTACGTGAATTACTCGTCCATCTGGAGCAGGCTGGCATCGATACTCCTTTTGATCGTTTCGATGCCCAGAAACCGCACTGCGGTTTCGGATTAAACGGTACCTGCTGCAAGAACTGCCATATGGGGCCTTGCCGGATAACTCCCAAAAGTCCAAGGGGAGTCTGCGGCGCCGACGCCCATCTGATCGTGGCTCGCAACATTTTGCGCTGGACTGCCGCCGGTGCGGCAGCACACGGCGCCAGAGGTCGTGAGGTAATGTTGGCCCTCAGTGGAGCGGCGAACGGCACTCTTGATCTGCCCATTCTCGGCCCAGAGAAGGTCATTGCCACCGCCAAAGCCTTCGGCATCTTTGCCGAGGAAAAGACGATTAAGGAACTGGCTGGCCAGATTGCCCTGATTTTGTTGGACGATATGTGCCGCATCGTGCCGGGGCCACACCGGACCTTGGAAGCCATGGCCCCGCCTGAACGCTTGAGGGTCTGGAAGGAGATGAATATCCTGCCGATTGGCGCATATCACGAGGTATTTGAGGCATTGCACCGCACTACAACCGGTACCGACGGCGACTGGGAGAACGTGATGCGCCAAACGCTCCGCTGCGGTCTCGCTTTTGCCTGGAGCAGTGTGGTTGGCTCGGCCATCGCTATGGACTGCCTCTACGGCCTCCCCAAGCGGGGACGGATTAGCACGAATGTGGGAGCCATAACTGAGGACACGGTAAATATCGCTGTGCATGGCCACTCACCAGTGCTGGTAGCCGCCATCGTCAAGGCCAGTCGGAGCGGCGACTTGATTGATGAGGCAAAAGAAGTCGGTGCTTCGGGCATAAGGCTCTACGGCATCTGCTGTTCCGGCCACTCGGCACTGGCCAGGTTTGGCGATATAACGCCACTAACCAACGCCATGGGTGCGGAACTGGTGCTGGCTACCGGCGCCCTTGATCTCTGGGTGGCTGACGTACAGGATGTTTTTCCGGGAATCATGGATGTGGCTGCTTGCTTCCATACCCGGGTAGTGACCACCAGCGATTCGGCCAGACTCCCCGGCGCCGAACATATTGCCTTCGATCATCACCACAGCAATCTGGCTCAGGCAGACCAACTGGCAGAACAGATCGTGAGGCGAGGCATCCAGGCCTATGGTGAACGCCAAAGCGGCAAGGTTTTTATTCCCAAGGCCCGCATGGAAGCGGAGGTCGGTTTTTCGGTGGAAAACATCTTGGCTACCTTCAGCGGTGCTGATGTTTTGCTGGAGCACCTGAAAAGTGGGCGCATCCGTGGCGTGGTGAACCTGGTGGGATGCAACAACCCCAAGGTGGTTTATGAAGAGGCCGTAGTGAAGGTGGCTGACGAATTGATCGCCCACGATGTACTGGTGTTTACCAACGGCTGCGCCGCCTATTCCCTCTTGAAGCTAGGCTTCTGCCTGCCGGAAGGTCTGGCTGCGGCTGGTACCGGTCTGAATGAGGCGTTTACATCCCATCAGCTCCCGCCGGTCTGGCACATGGGAGAATGCCTGGACAATGCCCGGGCCTCGGCATTTTTTAGCGTTATTGCCAATGCCTTAGGAGAGCCGCTCAAGCGTCTGCCGCTCGCCTTCTCCAGTCCTGAGTGGGCCAACGAAAAGGGGCTCGGAGCAGCAATGGCGTTCCGCCTTCTGGGGCTCAACTCATACCATTGCATTGCTCCGCCGATGTATGGCTCGGATAAGGTTACGAAATTCATCTATGAGGATACCCGGGAACTGCTCGGCGCCGTCATGGTGGTCGATTCGGATCCGGTCGCGCTGGCTCAGCGGATCATTGCCGATTTTGATGAACGGCGGGCCGCACTTGGCTGGCAAGAAAGTGCTGCACCGGCAACAAACAGGCTGTCGGCATTGCAGCAAGAGAAAGAGCATCCCAATGCCCGTTGGCATGGACTAACACATACCCATGACCATCATGATACAAAGGAGCATGACCATGATTAGAAGTATTTTTGACAAAGCGAAACAATTTGTCCCCGCTGTTTTTGTGGCGACGATATTGCTCATTCAGGCTAACACCGGCTTTGCGGCATCGCCGCCAACCTTCAAGGTCGGCTACCTGCCCATCACTCATTCACTCGCCGTGGTGGTAGCGGACAGCCTCAATCGCGGCAAATATAGCAATCTGAAACCGGAGTTGGTCAAATTCAGCTCCTGGCCGGAACTGCTGGATGCCTATAATTCCGGGGAAATACAGGCGGCATCAGAGTTACTGGTACTGGCTCTGGCCGGCGCCGAACGGGGTGTTCCTGAGAAGGTGGTGGCCCTTAGTCATCGTTATGGCGACATTCTGACCGTGACTAAGAATATTAATTCCGTTCGGGATCTCAAAGGAAAACGGGTAGCCATTCCTCACCGGATGTCAGTGCACAACATTCTGTTGTCACAGGCCCTGAAAAAGGAAGGCTTGTCTTTGAAAGATGTGGAGTGGCTCGAGATGCCGCCGCCCGATATGCCGGCAGCCCTGGCGCGGGGTGACATCAGCGGCTTCATTGTGGCAGAACCGTTCGGCGCCAAGGCGATTCAGGCCGGTTTCGGCAAGAAATTAGTTAATGCCAAAGATATCTGGCCTGACTACATCTGCTGCAGCCTGGTGGTCAATCCCGCCTTCATGAAGCAGTATCCGGCCGCAGTTAAGGAATATGTGGATAGCTTTACCGCTGCCGGTCGGTTCATCGACAGTAATCGGCATAAGGCAATCAGGATAGCCCGCCAGTATATGAACATCGACGAAAAGGTACTCGAACAATCCCTGAGGCTCGATGTTACTTACAGCGACCTCCGAATAAAACGTAATGAGGTGGAGCAGTTGCATAAATACGCCCTGGAACTGAATCTTCTCAAGAAGCCGGTTAACCTGGGTGAAGTTATCGATTACTCTCTGGTGGCGGCGCCGACCAGAAAAGGGAATAAATAATGCGACGCTTTACTTCCCTCCTTCTGCCAGCGCTCACCTTCCTGGCACTGCTGGGGACTTGGCATATAGCTGCCGGACTGCGGATCTATCCGGAGTACCTCTTCCCGTCCCCTCTATCGGTTGCGCTTGGCATCCTGGAGCTATTTCGAAGCGGAGATCTCTGGCCGTATGTCCGGGTCAGTATGCTCCGCTTCGGGGCAGGCTACGGAGCTGCCGTGATATTGGCATTTCCCCTGGGCTTGCTGTTTGGCCGCTGTCTGCTGCTCTGGAGGGCGTTTGATCCATTGGTTCAGGTGCTCCGCCCGGTGTCGCCCATCGCCTGGTTTCCCCTGGTCAGTCTCTGGTTCGGCATCGGCAACCTCCCGGCGGTGGTGATCATCTTTCTGGCGGCATTCTATCCGATCTTGCTTTCCACGGTTGCTGCGGTGCGCAATGTACCATCGCTTTACCTCAAGGTGGCCGCTAATTTTGGTGCATCCCGCGGAAAGACCATCTGGGGTGTCATCATACCGGCGGCATTCCCCCAGATAACGGTAGGCTTTCATATTGCTATCGGGTCTGCCTGGGTATTTCTTGTGGCAGGAGAGATGTTGGGAGTCCGCTCAGGGCTCGGCTACCTGATCATCGACAGCCGGAACAACCTGCGCACTGATCTGGTCATTGTCGGTATTATCCTGATCGGTCTGTCGGGTCTGGTTATTGATCGGGCGATGGGATTAGTAGAGCGCTCGGTAAAGCGTCAGTGGGGTGATGCGTGACAACACCGCATTCAACAAAAATATCGCTCCAGAACCTGGAGAAGTGTTTCACCACAGCTCAGGGCGTGGTGCAGACGGCATTAAGTTCTGTTGATCTGGAAATACAGACCGGAGAATTTGTCTGCCTGATCGGTCCCAGCGGCTGCGGAAAAACGACTCTTATCAACCTCATGGCCGGCTTTGAAAAACCATCCCATGGATTGATCTTAATCGACGGCAAGCCGGTTACCGGTCCTGATCGCGAACATATCATGATCTTCCAGGATTACGGGCTCTATCCTTGGCGCACGGTATTGGGGAATGTCCTCTTTGGCCTGCAGGCCAGGGGAGTGTCGGCTGGCGAGGCGCGGGCAAGGGCAATGGAGACGCTGGAACTGGTGGGGCTGCGCCAGGCATCAGAAAAACATCCTCATGAACTTTCCGGCGGCATGAAACAGCGGGTTGCGATTGCCCGTGCTATAGCCGTGGAACCGAGCGTCCTTTTAATGGACGAACCATTCGCGGCACTGGATGCTTTTTCCCGGCTGCACCTGCAGGATGAACTGCTACGCCTCTGGCAGGAGAAAGGACCAACTATCATATTTGTTACTCATGATTTGGATGAGGCAATTGCCCTTGGACAGCGTGTAGTGCTCATGGCTCCAGCTCCCGGAAGAATTCAGCGCATACTCGAAGTTAGTCTGCCTCACCCGCGGGAGCTTACGCGCGACGACTTCGCGATGTTTCGCCGTGAGCTTTTCAACGAATTCCGCTTGGTGCATCAACAGGCTTTGCAGGATGCCGAATACTCGATCTGACGTTTAGAGTAACAAATAATCGCAGAAGTCTTGCTTTACATTTGGCACAAGCAGTAGGTATAGGTCTCATGAATTCTCACGGTAATTTTGGCTTTGGCTTCCGTTACAAAGTCTGGACGCAGCATGGCAGAGTTTTTAGCAGAGCGTAAGAGGCAATGTGCCTATCATGCGTATTTTTTTCAAGCTTCCCTTATATATCGTGTGCCGACGGCGGCGATTTTCTTTTAGGGTTGCGGTCACGTATTCTTGACATGCTGCGCAATATATGCCATTCAGGTGCCGCTTGATTCTGACTATATCTATTCTTTTTCCCCGAAGGAGGCTTGAGGCATGTCACTCATAAAATGGCAAAAAACGGAAACAGTCGCCGTGATCACGATGACCAATGGTGAAAACAGGCACAACCCGGAGTTTATCGAATCAATTCTTTCCGCTTTTGATGAGATAGAAAGTGATGCGGATGTATTTTCCGTGATAATAACGTCCGACGATCCGAAAAACTGGTCGCAGGGAATCGACCTGCAGTGGATGACTGCCGCCATTGCCGAAAACGACCTTCAGGGAATAAGGGCTTTCATGTACGGTCTCAACCGCCTGTTCAAGCGGATGCTTCTCTATCCCATGCCGATTATCGCAGCGATTAACGGCCACGCTTTCGGCGACGGGAGCATCATGGCCTGCGCCTGCGACTTTCGCTTCATGAAGGCGGACCGCGGCTATTTTTGTTTCCCGGAGATAGACATCAACATCCCTTTTCTTCCCGGCATGCTTGCCCTAACCCGCAAGGCGATTCCTGAACATAAGTTGCAGGAACTCATTTTGACGGGAAAAAGGGTCGGCGCTCCGGAGCTGGAGCAAAGTCATGTTATCACAAAATCCTGCAAGGACGTAGAAGAACTGCTGGCAGAGTCGCTTCTGTTTGCAAAATCCTTCACGAAGAAACGGCCGATCTTTGGTGAAATAAAAAAACGCATGTATGGATACATCATTGACGCCATGGATAATGAGGATCCCAAGTTTATCGAGCCGTTGCAGTTGACGATGTAGAAGCGGGGATAAAATGTAACCAGATGAAGCAAGGATTGATGTTCAAAATTATCAACCGCTACATCCTGAGGGAAATAGTCGTTCCCTTTTTCATGATCCTCGCGGTGCTGACCTTCGTGCTCCTCATGGGCAAGATCCTGCAGGTGATGGATCTGATGGTCAACAAGGGGATTTCTTTTCTCGATATCTTCCGGCTGATTATCTTTCTTGTCCCCGGTTTTCTCGTTTATACGGTGCCAATCTCCCTTTTGATCGCCATCCTGATCGGGGTGGGCAGGCTATCCGGCGATAATGAATGGACCGTGCTGCGCATGTCCGGCCTTAGCCTGCTGCAGCTTTCGCGGCCGATCGCCCGCGTTGCCTTTGCGGCCTTTCTGATAACCCTGGCAACAACGCTTTTTCTTGTCCCCAAGGGCAATCTCGCCTCCCGGTCGCTGCTTTTTGAGATAGCCCGCAGCGGCGCCGGCGTCGGCATCCATGAAAAGATCTTTATCGACTACTTCAAGGATATTCTGCTGTACGCGGACAGGATTCCCGCGCAGGGCGATTTTCTGGAGGGAATCTTCATCTCCGACAATCATCTGGGAAAGGAGGCAAACACGGTGATCGCCCGCCGGGCATCTCTCATCTCCGATCCCGATAGACGTTATATAACGCTCCGGCTGGAAGACGGCAGCACGCATACCGTAGATAAAAATCTGAACACCTACCGCAAGGCTGATTTTCGTTTTTATGATATGAAGCTGGAAATCGGCGCCGCAATCGCCGGGGATGAGGGCAGACGCAAGTCCAGCGCGGAGATGACCTTCCCCGAATTGAAGCGCATGGTTAACGACCGGAGCCTTAAAGACGTGGAAATAAGAGAGCTGCTGATTGAGTTAAATAAAAAGCTCGCAATCCCGCTCTCCTGCCTGATCTTCCCGCTGCTCGGAATTCCGCTGGGAATGAGGGCCCACCGCTCCGTTCGCACCCGCGGCTTTATTGCAGGCGTGTTTTTGGTGATGATCTACTACCTGCTGCGGCTGATCGGCGAGGGGCTGGTCGAATCCGGCAAAATCGCCCCTTTTGTCGGCGTCTGGACGCCCAACGCCCTCTTTGCCGTTGCCGGGACTTTGCTATTTTTCAGCTCGGCCCGCGAAAAAACGCTGCTGAACTTTTTCAGCACTCGAAAAACCAAAGAATGACCATGAAAATTCTCGACCGCTATCTGCTGAAAGAATACCTGCGCAACATGCTTTTAATTGCCATTATCTTTGTCTTTCTTTTTCTCACCATCGATTTCTTCGAAAAAATCAGAATGTTTCTCAGCAACCACGCCAACTTGGAGCAGATGCTCGCCTACTCCCTCCTGCAAGTCCCGATTGCCCTGTCGCAAACGCTCCCCGCCGTCGTTTTACTGTCGGCGCTGATCACGTTCGGCAATCTGTCGCGTCACAGCGAGATCATCGCCCTGAAGGCCAATGGCATCAGCCTGTTCCGTTTTGCCGTCCCGACCCTGGGCGTCGCGCTTCTGACCGCGCTGGCGATTTTCCTCCTCAACGAATGGATTACCCCCTACGCCTATGCAAGAGCTGACTATATCCGCTATGTTGAGGTGCAAAAACGACCCAGCCCGGGAAGCTTCAATCAGGGGCAGATCTGGTACCGGGGCGAGAAAGGCATTTACAATTTCCGCATGTTTGATGCCGGCGCCAACTCGCTGCAGGGGATAACCATCTACTATCTCGACCGCCAGATGAATCTGTTGCAACGCCTCGACGCCAAAAAAGGGGAATGGAAAGAGGGAAAGTGGCTTTTTTACGATCTGCTGATCACCCGGTTCGAAGGCGGCGATTTTCCGGTCATTTCCAGGCTGAAAAAGCAAACAGCCGATATCCCCGAAACGCCTGCTGATTTCAAGATCGTGCAGAAAGATGCGGAGGCCATGGGCTATTTGGAGTTGAGGCGATATATCAAAAAGCTGCAGGCGGAAGGGTACAACGCCACCCGCTATCTTGTCGAGCTTCAGGGCAAAATCGCCTTCCCGCTGATCAGCATCATCCTGTTCGTGATCGGTTTTTCCTTCTCGCTGCGCTCGGAAAGGAGCGGCGGGATCGCCGCCGGGATCGGAGCCGGATTAATCATCGGCTTTTCCTACTGGATAGTCTTTGCCTTCGGGATTTCGCTCGGACGTTCGGGAGCGCTTTCTCCCATCCTCGCCGCCTGGTTTGCCAATATCCTTTTCGGCTTGGGGTCGGTTTTTCTTTTGTCCAGAGTAAAAAGCTGAACTAAAAAAGGGCGACCATTGGGCCGCCCTTTGTGTGGTTCACGAGAGAAATCAATAACGGTAGTCTTCCGCTTTGAACGGTCCGGAAACAGGAACGCCCAGATAGTCCGCCTGTTTCTTCGTAAGTTTCCCCAGCTTCGCTCCAAGCCGCTCCAGATGGAGCATCGCCACCTCTTCATCCATCTTCTTGGAAAGGGTATAAACTGCGGTTTTCAATTTGCCGGTTGCCAATTCCAACTGGGCAAGACACTGGTTGCTGAAGCTTGTGCTCATCACAAAACTGGCATGCCCCGTTGCGCAGCCGAGATTCACCAGGCGCCCCTCGGCAAGGACAATAATGCTCTTGCCGGATTTCAACGTCCATTTATCGACCTGCGGCTTGATGTTATGGCGTTTGCATTCCGGGTTGCTCTCCAGATAGTGCATGTCTATTTCGCTGTCGAAATGGCCGATGTTGCAGACAATCGCCTCGTTCTTCATCTTTTCCATATCCTTGCCGGTTATCACGTCGCAGCAGCCGGTGGCCGAGACAAAAATGTCCCCCTCCGCGACAACGTCGCCCAGCGTCTTGACCTCGTACCCCTCCATCGCCGCCTGCAGGGCGCAAATGGGATCAATTTCCACGATCACAACCCGGGCGCCAAACCCTCGCATCGACTGGGCGCACCCCTTCCCCACATCGCCATAACCGCAAACCACCACTTTTTTACCGGCGATCATCACATCGGTGGCCCTTTTGATGCCGTCGGCAAGGGACTCCCGGCAGCCATAGACATTGTCAAATTTTGACTTTGTGACCGAATTGTTCACATTGATGGCCGGGAAAAGCAGCTCTTTCTTCTTTTCCATCTGGTAGAGCCGATGCACCCCGGTTGTCGTCTCTTCCGAAACCCCGCGGATCTTTTTGGCCACCTTGTGCCAGTGCTGCGGATCTTCCTTCAGGCGCTTCGCCAGGCGCTCGATGATAATTGACATCTCCTTGTTTTCCAGCTGTTTTTTCAGCAAAGAGGGGTCATCCTCCGCCTTTACCCCTTCATGCACAATCAGGGTCGCGTCGCCGCCGTCATCAACGATCAGGTCCGGTCCTGAGCCATCCGGCCAGGTCAGGGCCTGTTCAGTGCACCACCAGTACTCTTCGAGGGTCTCCCCCTTCCAGGCGAAGACGGCGGCGGAGCCGGCCTTGGCAATCGCCGCAGCGGCGTTATCCTGGGTGGAAAAGATGTTGCACGACGCCCAGCGCAAATCAGCTCCCAGCTCTTTCAAGGTCTCGATCAGCATCGCCGTTTGAATGGTCATATGCAGACTGCCCATTATTTTCAGCCCCGCGAGGGGTTTCTTCGGCCCATACTTTTTTCTGATTGCCATCAACCCCGGCATCTCGTTTTCCGAAAGCCGCATTTCCTCCCGTCCCCAATCCGCCAGTGAAAGATCGGCAACCCGGTACGGCAACTTGCTGTCAAGCTTCAAAAATTTCATGCGTTAATCTCCTTTTATTATTTCATCGATTGGCGACAGGCGGATTTACCGCCACCCGCGTTTACAAAACAGCTCTTCACTTGCCGAACCCGTTAACAGAATCGGTACGATCATGGGGGATTACGACGCCGGTGGAAATAATCAGGGTAAAGGCCTCCTCAACGGAAATATTGATGTCGATAATTTCGTCGCGGGGCACGATAATATAGGTGCCGGTCGTCGGGGTGAGGGCATGGGGAAAATACACCCCCAGTGTCGGGCCCAATTTCTCCTGGATTTCGCGATTGGGAGTCCCGGTCACAAAACCGATGCTGTAGATGCCGCGGCGGGGATACTCCACGAGAACTACCCGTTTAAAGCTCTTTGTTTTATTGGTAAACAGACTGTCCGAGATACTTTTTATGGCCTGGTAGATGCTTCTGACCACCGGGATTCTACCGACAAAGCGCTCGCCGAACTCTACAACGCGATTGCCGATATAGCTTGCCGTCACCATCCCGGCAAGCAGGATGAGCAGCACCGTAAAGATCGCGCCCAACCCGGGAACGTGGAAACCAAGCAAAGTCTCCGGTTGATACCTCTCAGGGATTACCAAAAGGAGGTTGTCCATAACGCCGATGATAAAAGAGAGGATATAGATCGTCAGGCTAGCGGGGATTACTACAACAAGACCGGTTAAAAAAAACCTTTTTATTTTCTTTTTAAACATTAAATCTTCGCCTTCTATCAGGAAATACTCTTGATCCGGTTATTTTCATCGAGCAAAATCTTCCGGGGATGCCAGTTGGCCGCTTCGGATTCATCAACCATTACGTAGGTCGCAATGATTATCAGATCCCCCTTGGCAACCTTTCTGGCCGCAGCGCCGTTGAGGCAGAATACTCCGGAATCTTTCGGGCCGGGAATGACGTAGGTGGAGAATCGCTCGCCATTGGAAACATCATAGATATCGACTTTTTCATAAGGGATGAAATTAGCCGCCTCCATGAGCCCCTCATCGATCGTAATGCTTCCCTCATAATGAAGATCCGCATCCGTAACAGTGGCCCGGTGGATCTTGGACTTGAGCATAAACCTCAACATGAGCATACCTCCCGTGAAAACAAAGTTTAATGTTTTAACTATCAGATAGTTGTATTCTTTTTATTCGGGAAAACCAGGTTGTCTATCAACCTTGTCTTTCCGACCCACACCGCCAAGGCAAGAACCGCTTCCCCGGCAATCTTATCCACATCCCTGATCGTCGCCGCATCGCAGAGCTTGGCGTAATCAATGCGGGTATGGGGAGTATTGGAGATCATCTCCCTCACCTTTTCGAGGATCGGGGCGGCGTTTTGCTCCCCCTGAGCATAGAGGTCGCCGGCAAGCGCCAGGGAACGGCTGAGACACAGGGCGGATTTTCTCTCTGCCGGGTTCAAATAAACGTTCCGGGAACTCATCGCCAGACCGTCAGGCTCGCGCGTTATCTCCATCCCGACAATTTCAATATCCAGGTTGAGATCGCGTACCATCTGCCTGATTGTCACATACTGCTGAAAATCCTTTTTCCCGAAGATCGCCGCGTGCGGTTTGACGCTATGGAAGAGTTTCGTGCAGACAGTCGCAACCCCGCGGAAAAAATTGGGGCGGGAAGCGCCGCAGAGGTTTTTTGTTGTCTCCTGGACCTCAACGTATGTCTGATATCCTTCCGGGTACATCTCGTGGTTGTCCGGATTGAAAATTACATCGACGCCCACCCCTGCGGCAAGGGCTCTATCCCGTTCAAAATCACGGGGATAGGCCTCAAAATCCTCCGTAGGGGCAAACTGGGTCGGATTTACATAGATGCTGACTACCAGACAATCGCCGGCCTGCCGCCCCATCCTCATCAGATTCAGATGTCCTTCATGGAAATAACCCATCGTCGGCACGAGGATAATCCTTTGTCCCCGCAACCTTTCGGTTTCGGCAAATTTATGCATCTCATCAACAGTTTTAATTATTTTCATCTTCCGCTACCTGCAAAAAAGCCCCCTCGCCAAAGACGGGGGGGCCTGCAATAAAAACACAGATAATCAATCCCTTACGTCCCAGTCCGCATTCGGATCCAAGCGTTGTTCGCGCCCTATCAGACACCCTGTGATTTGTCAAGAATTTTGTTTAATTGGCGCTGGCAACTACTCGCAAAACTTCCGCCGTTGATATAGATCAATGACAAGCCCCCGCACCCGGGGTTATCATACAGCCGTATCCATGAGAATCGCCGGAGATGAATAGCAAAAGATAAATACTAACGAATGCGAAGGGGGTATATATAGGATAATAATGAACGATTTTTATATTTTATTGATTGTGGTCGCAGTGTGGCTTTTCGTCCAGTTGTGGCTCCTTCCCAAAATGGGCGTCTCTTCCTGACTGCGCTCGGGCTGCTCCGTTGAGAGCGGCAAAAAGAAAGCGGAAGAGATTAAGCCGAAAAACTGACCGCCTATTCTATGAAAAGGGAGTGCGGCAAGGGGGAAAATGCTCATTTCTGTTCCTTTTCCTCATTGCAGCTTTCCTCCATCTGTTCGGCCATCGGGCAGGATTTTTTCTGAAAAAACTCAAAATAGAGGAGCGGCACCACGATCAGCGTCAAGGCTGTGGCGCCGACAGCACCGAACATTATCGCGATCGCCAGTCCCTGAAAGATCGGATCGAAGAGCATCACGAACGAGCTGACCACAACGGCCGCGGCGGTCAAAACAATCGGTCGGAAGCGGACAGCGCCGGCCATGATCAGCGCGTTTTCCAAATGCCCCTTTTCGCGCCACTCCATCTCGACAAAATCAATGAGGAGGATGGAATTCCTTACAATTATCCCCGCGAGGGCGATAAAACCGATCATCGAGGTGGCCGTGAAAAAGGCGCCGAAAAGCCAGTGACCGGGCAGAATCCCGACCAGGGTCAGCGGAATCGGCGCCATGATGATCAGCGGCGTGATAAAATTTTTGAACCAGGCAACTATGAGGACATAAATCAGGATCAGCACCGCGGCAAAGGCCAGTCCCAAATCCCGGAACACCTCGTAGGTTATGTGCCACTCTCCATCCCACTTCATCGAGTAGGTGTCCTCCAGCCAGGGCTGAACGGTGGAGTACTGTTTCAGGCCGTAGCCTTCGGGCAGCTTCATCTTTTCGATTGTTTTCTTCATCTTCATAATCGCGTAAACCGGGCTCTCCTCCGTTCCGGCTACGTCCCCCAGAACATAGGTCACATTTTTGAGGTTCTTGTGGTAGATTGTCTTTTCCTCGAAGCCGTCCTGACGTTTCACCAGCTCAGAAAGCGGAATCATGGCCCCTCCCGGAGTCGGCATCCCGATCGATTTAAGGGAAGCGATATCGGCCCTCTTCGCAAGCGGCATCCGCAGGAAGAGTTCTACCGGTTCCTTTTCTTTATCCAGATGAACAACTCCGGCGCCCGTTCCCTGCAACGCAATTCTCAAACTCTGAGAAACCGCCTCGGCAGTCACCCCGGACCGGGCCGCCTTGTCCTGATCCACCACCAAACTTATCTTGGGCTGGTCTTCCTCCACGTACCAGTCCACATCGACCACTCCGTCGGTCTCCGCAAAGATCTTTTTAATCTCGCGGGCAATCTCGATTCGCCGCTTGTCATCAGGACCGTATATCTCCGCCACAAGCGTGCTTAGGACAGGCGGCCCGGGAGGAATTTCCGCCACCTTGACCCGGGCTCCGTAGCGGTCGCCGATTTTCTTCAAGTTCGGACGCAGCCGCTTGGCGATCCCATGGCTCTGTTCTTTCCTCTCTTCCTTGGCGACGAAATTGACCTGAAGGTCGGCAACTGTGCTGCCGGCGCGCAGAAAGTAGTGGCGCACCAGACCGTTGAAGTTATAAGGGGCGGCAGTTCCCACATAGGTCTGATAATCGGTGACCTCCGGGACGGTTTTCAGATATTCCCCCATCTCTCGGGCCATCGCCGCCGTTTCTTCCAGGGTCTTGCCTTCCGGCATGTCGATGATAACCTGCAGTTCGCTCTTGTTGTCAAACGGCAGCAGCTTCACCGTAACCTGCTTGAGGGGAATCAGCGTGACGGCAAGCAACAGGAGAAAGACAACGCTCCCCAACGTCAGCATTCGCTTGAACCTGCTTTTCAGCAGGGGCCCCATAATTTTTCGGTAAATGCTGAACATCCGTCCGCCTTCTTCGGTTACAGCGGTTTTTTTCACGTTCTTCAGGACGATGTAGGAAAGCCACGGGCTGACGATAAAGGCAACCAGCAGCGAAAAGATCATCGCCGCCGACGCGCCGACCGGGATCGGGCGCATATAGGGCCCCATCAGGCCGGAGACGAAGGCCATCGGCAGCAGCGCGGCGATTACCGCCAGCGTGGCCAGGATGGTGGGATTGCCCACCTCGGCGACAGCCAGGACGGCAGTCAGCGGTTCTATCTTGTGGAGCTTGAAGTGGCGATGGATGTTTTCCACGACGACGATGGCGTCGTCAACCAGGATGCCTATAGAAAAGATCAGTGCAAAAAGGGTCACCCGGTTCAAAGTGTAGCCGTAGAGGTAGTTGATCAAAAGCGTCAGGGCCAGCGTCACCGGAACGGCAACCGCGACCACAACAGCCTCCCGCCAGCCGAGGGTAAGCGCAATCAGGATGATCACGGCGATGGTGGCCAGCAACATATGCTTCAAGAGCTCGTCGGATTTCTCTTTGGCCGTATCGCCGTAATTCCGGGTTACGGTGACGTTCACATCCCCGGGGATAAGCTTGCCCTTCAGCGCCTCCACCTTTGCCAGCGCCTCGTGCGCTACAAGGCTGGCGTTGGCGCCTTTTTTCTTGGCGATGGCGATGGTAACAGCCTCTTTCTGCCCGGCCGCCCCGCTTTTGATTCCCTTTTGGGCCGCCGCCGCTCCCAGTCCCATGAAAACATAATTGGACGGTTCTTCCGGACCATCGGCGATCGTGGCCACATCCCGCAAGGTTACGGGTCGGCCGTTAAAAACGCCGGCGACTACACTGCCCACATCTTCGCTGTTTTTCAGGAAAGCCCCCGTTTCCACAAGATATTCCCTGTTTCCGGTCGGAAAAGATCCGGAAGGAAGACGGAAGTTTGCCTTCTGCAGCGCGCCCATGATCTGGAAGGAGGACAAATGGTAAGCCTTGAGCTTCGCCGGATCCAGCGTAATTAAAACCTGCCGTTTCTGCCCGCCGATCAGCGAAAATTCCGATACGTCCTGGTTCTTCTTGATTTCGTCGCAAACCTCGGTGCCGATCCGCCTAAGTTCATAGCCGGAGTAGCGGTCGCTGTCGCTCCAAAGGGTCAAGGTGAGAATCGGAACGTCGTCAATGGAACGCTGTTTGACCAAGGGCGGCATTACGCCCGGCGGCATCCGGTCGAAGTTGGACGAAAGCTTGTTGTTCAGGTTGACAATGCTCTCCTCCATGCCCTGCCCCACATAAAAACGGACAATCGTCAGATTGAAGCCGGGCTTGACGATGGAATAGACATACTCCACTCCCTTGATTTCCCACAGCAGCTTTTCCATGGATTTTGTAACCCGGGCTTCCACTTCCTGCGGCGAAGCCCCCGGATAGGCGACGAAGATGTCGATCATCGGCACGAGGATCTGCGGCTCCTCTTCGCGAGGGGTGATAACAACCGCCAGCAGCCCGAGCAGCAGAGAGGCAATGATCACAAGCGGCGTCAGTTTGGATTTGATAAACGCCTTGGCAATCTTTCCCGATATTCCGATACCTTCCATGATGAATTCCTTTACTTTTCGTTTTTCAGGATTCCGCCGTCCATAGCCTTTTCAACCCCGCCAACGATGATCCGGTCGTTGGGTTTCAGGCCCGACAGGATCTCCAGGCGACCTTCATACTCCCTGCCGGTCCTGACCAGACGGTAGGCGACAATGTTCTGGTCATCCACGGCATAAACTCCGGCAAGCTGCCCCTTTTCAACAACGGCAGCGCGGGGCGCCAGCAGGATTTCTTTCTTACCCCGGGGAATCCTGACTTTGGCGTACAAACCGGTTCTCAGGCCGGGGCCGCTTACGGAAACCTTCGCCGTGAAGGAACGCGACATGGGGTCAACTGCCGGAAGAATCTCCTTGATCTTTCCCGTCATCTGCCGGTTGAGGGCCTCGATCGACACCCAAACCGGCGCACCGATCTTCAGCCTGCCGGCGAGGCTTTCATCAACGGCGATTTCCGCCATATAGTCGGCCGCGCTTTCCAACGTCAGAAGCGGCATGCCGGGCACGGCCATGCTCCCCACTTCGGTCTTCTTTTCCGTAACCACACCCTTTACCGGGGAGGTCACCCTGGTGAAACCGAGATAAATCCTTGCTTCGGCAAGACCGGCGGCCGCCCGTTTCACCATCTCCTGCCCGCGCTCGTATTCCAGCCCGGCCACTCTTTTTTGTGTCTCAAACTGATCCATCTCCTGCCGGGAGATGGCCTTTTCCTCGTACATTTTTTTATAACGCTGATAGGTAATTTCAGCCAACTCGCGATTCTGCTTTCCCGATTCCAGGGCCTTGGCCGCCTCCTGATGGCCCGCCTCGGCTGCGTTCACCTTCTGCACCACATCCCGGTCGTCGATGGTCAGGAGCAGTTGCCCCTTCTCGACCGCATCCCCCTCCTTTACGAACAGGGCGGTAACCGTCCCCATCATTCGCCCGGCCACATAGCTGGTTTTGGCAGCCCGGATAGTGCCTGCGGCTTCGTAAAATTCATCAACCGCGGTGGGAGCAACCGTTGCGACCGATACACCGCTTATAACCGGCCGCTTTACCGGCGCGGCAACCGACGCCGCCTTCTCGCCACAGCCAGTCAGCAGAAGGGCCGCGACCAGCAGCAAAAACAGCGCCTGCAGGAGCGGCCATTTTTCTTTTTTCTGCCGCCCGCCTATTAATATTGCATTCATTTTGCCCTCCCACTTTGCTCTTCTATCTGCAACCCCTGGAGAATCGTGCCGCTTGCATAACCGAGGTTGAAGACCGCCAGCTTGTATTCATTTTCCCGGGCCACCCGGTTGGCCCGCGCGTGGTCAAAACTTAACTGTGCGTCCAGCATATCCACCAGCGGCGACAGCGCGCCTTCGTACCGCACCCGCACGAGCCGTCGGCCCTCTTCGGCGGTTTTCAACTCTTCCTGCGCGAGTTCCCTGTTTTTTTCCGCCTCTTTCAGGGTCAGCCACGCCTCGTCCACCTGGAAAGCAACCATCTTTTTCATGCCTTCGAGATACTCTTTTGCCTCAGCGGCCTGGTACCCGGCCTTGATCTTCTCATACCTTGTTTTGGCGCCGTCAAAGAGTTCCCAGCGGAGGAATGCCATCACCTGCCAGCCGTCCCCCTCGCCGCCCAACGGGTGGTTGCGGTCATTCCACTGATAGGTTCCGCCCACTCCCACCATCGGGTAATAACCAGCTTCGGCCAGTTTGATCTGGTTCCGGGCGTTTTCGGTCCGCAGCTCCAGGGATTTGACATCCCTCCGGGACAGCGCCTGGTTGCGCAACGATTCAAGTTCCGGCGCCGGAAAAACGGGCGTATCCGCGAAAACTTCGACCGCTTCCGCGGAGCCGATCATGAGTCCCAGCCCCCGTTTGGCCACGTTGAAATTCTTCTCCGCACTGACAAGCCGCTGCCGGGCCTCTGCCACTGCCGTTCTGGCTCGGAGCGTATCGGAGTAAAGCCCAAGGCCCGCCTCATAGCGAACCTTGGCAAGGCGCTCATGCTCCTGCGCATCCTCCAGGGCTTTTTGTGCAACCTGGACATACGCGCCGGCGGTGCCCGCCATCAGGTAGTACTGAACCACCTTGAAGGCCACCTCTTCCTTTTTCCTTTGCAGCGACTCTTCCGAGGCAGCCGCCTCCGTTTTGGACATCGCTATTCCCATATTCGCTTTTTTTACAAAGAGGGGCTGTTCCAGCGTGAAGGCTGTCTGAAAGTCGTTGACGGCCTCCGGATGGTTCAGCGTCTCGGGGACAAAGTCGGCCATTCCGATCCGCTGCTGATTGAGCTTGGTCATGAAGGCGTAAACAGGACTGGTCGTTCGTAAATATCTCTCCTCCAAAGATATTTTGGGCAGCAGGGAACTGCGGGCAATGCCCACCTCCGCACCCTTGGCAGCGTTGGCGTTTCTGTGCGCCTGGAGTTCATGGTTGTTTTTCAGGGCCATCCTTACGGCCTCATCCAATGTAAGCCTTTCTTCCGCGGCGTTTCCTGCTCCCGTCATCGCCACAAATAGGGAAATAATAAAGAAAATAGCGGCAACGGCTCGTCGCTGATGTCTGCTTCTCATCTCGTTTGTTGTTTTCATCTTGCCTCCTGCTGCCTGACGGAACCGCTCCGGGTTGGGTTGAACAAGGAACTTACCGATTCGTTGCTGCGGTATAGGGATGTTTCGCGTTGCTCTTGGAAAGATTCCCCTTTCGCTCGTTATCGCGCGGAACGCCTGACTTTTCCAGAAAAAATATCATCGGACACCATTTTGTAAAAGCGGACTGCAAATTATATTTTGTTTCCATTCGCTCCCTGTGTTAAACATTTTCCAATCTTTGCGCGATAAATACGCGCTCGCGGGCGGAATATCATTGATCTGAATCAACGGGGAGGATTTTTATGGATATCTTGAAGCAAATGCAGACATTGGACTTATTCCAGGGGCTGCCTGCCGAAAAGCTCAAGGCGTTGTCGGAACACGCCCGTTACAGAACCTACAAGGCAGGAGAAATGTTCCTGGGCGAGCTGGATCCCGCCCATGCCTTTTATGTCATCGTCACCGGCCAGGTAAAGCTCTACAAAAGTTCTCCCGAGGGCAGGGAACAGACGCTCAATCTGCTAAGGCCGGGAGACCCCTTCGGCATGTGCACCGCCTTCGCCATCGATTCTTTTCCGGCAAACGCGATGGCACTGGAAGACAGCAGCCTCCTCTTGATCCCCGGGACGGTCATGGAGGCCGTCGCGATGCAAGAGCCGCGCCTGCTGGTGAACATCATCCAGGTTCTCTCTGATCGCCTCCGGGAATCAATGATCCTGATCGAGTCGTTGTCGCTCAAGGAGCTCCCGCAGCGGCTCGCCTCTTTCCTGCTCCATGCACAGAGGATGGAGGGTGCACAGACAAACCAACTGGAACTGACGATCACGCAGCGGGAGCTGGCCAAGATCCTGGGCGCCACCCCGGAAGCCCTTTCGCGGGGAATCCGGAAAATGAGCAACGCCGGGTTGCTGGCGGTGGACGGCAGGTCGATCCTGATTCTGGATCGGGAGGCGCTTAGCGAGCTGGCGGAAGGGGAGTGACCGCTCATTGCCCGGCTAAAGAACAGCCGCAAAGCAGCTATTCCCGAATGGCGCTTTCGGCAAGGCAAGCCGTAAGCTGTGTAAACTCTTCCAGAGTCAGGGTCTCCGCCCGTCTTGTCGGCTCAATCCCGCACCCGGCAAAGGAAAAATCAAGCATTTCCCTTGAAAAACCCATATATAAAAGGTTGTTGAAAATGTTCTTGCGCCTGTGAGCAAAGGCGGCATGAACCAGCTTGTCAAAAAGATCATTGCGAGAATCGTCCAAGCCCTCTTTAACGGTCATCCGCACTACAGCGGAAGCAACATCCGGAACGGGATAAAAGCATTGCGGGGGAACCGTCATTTCATAAACTGCGTCCGTATATTTTGCGACCATTACCGAGGGTATTCCATATTTTTTTGTCCCGGGGATAGCGGTGATCCGGTCGGCCAGTTCCTTTTGAAACATCAGGATAACGGACGCTATCGCGTTGCGAAATGACAGCAGGCGAAAGAGAATCGGGGTGGAAATATAGTAGGGAATATTGCCGATAACCTTTATTTTTTTATCTTTGTCAGCCGCGGAAAAATCGTATTTCAGGACATCCTGGCCGAGGACTTGAACGTTTTCAACACCGTCAAAGCGCTCATGCAGAATATTCAACAGTCGGGGGTCTATCTCCAGGGCAATCACCCGGCGGGCCGTTTTGGCCAGTTCCTCGGTCATGAAACCGAGCCCCGCCCCAATCTCTACCACCGTTTCATCCGCCGCAGACGCGGACAGGGCGGCAATCCGCCTCATGATATTCATGTCCGTGAGAAACGACTGCCCCAGTTTCTTCCGGGGACGAATGTCATAGGCAGCGATCAATTTCCGAACGGTTGTCACGAGGCAGTCCGCTTTCTTATTTTACTGACAAAATAGCGAGCGATAAAATAGGCGGGAACGGCGAAAAACGGGGCCATGCAGATCCCGCCGACCAAAAGCGGCACGAGTATCTCGCGCCCGGCTGACGCAAGTACCCGCAAACTGTAGTCATTAAATTGGAAACCGCTGCCTCCCATGCCGAGGAGAAAACGGCCGAGCTTGTACTGGGAAAGGTAAAGAAGGGGAATGGTAAGCGGGTTGGACACGAGCCAGGAAACAATATAGGCAGCCGATATATTCTGCCGGAACGTTAGCCCGATCAGGACGATCAGCGCTGTATGGAAGGGGATTGTCGGGGTAATGCTGACGAAAACCCCGATCGCCATTCCCATGGCGATCTCCCCGGGGTCGCCCTGGAGGCTGAGAAAGCGCCGATAAAAGTCTCTTAGTTTATCCTGGATGATCATATAGCCGCGGCAATAGGGATGCGTGATACGGCATTGAGGTCAAGACCGTCTTTAACCCCGCTTTGCAGCAAGTGGTTTCCAACCACCGCGATCATTGCCGCGTTGTCCGTACACAAAATGGCGGGAGGAATAAAAACGTCAATTCCTGCGGCTTGGGCCTCACCGTACATTTTCTCCCGCAGGCGGCTGTTCGCGGCAACGCCGCCGCAGACAACAATCCGCTTTGTCGAAACCCCCTGCGTGGCCCGGATCGTTTTTTCCGTCAACACGTCGCAGATTGCCTCCTGAAAGGAAGCGGCATAGTCGGGTATCTCTTCGGGAGTTAAAGGAACATCCCGCTTTTTTAGTTTCGTCAGGAGGGCCGTTTTCAACCCGCTGAAGCTGAAATCGAGGCTGTCGCGCATCGCCCGAGGAAAATTGAAAGCGAGGGGGTTGCCCTTTTTGGCGAGTCTGTCGATCTCCACCCCGCCCGGATAGCCGATGCCCAGAAGGTTTGCGGCCTTGTCAAAGGCCTCGCCCGCCGCGTCGTCTCTCGTTTGCCCAAGCAGGGTGAAATCACTGAATCCTTTGACAAAATAAATGGATGTATGCCCGCCGGAGACGGCAAGGGCGACAAAGGGAAAGGCGGGGGGATTATCGGTCAGGAATATCGCCGCGATATGACCTTCGAGGTGATTGACGCCGACGAGCGGCAACCTCAGGCCGAAGGCCAGGGCCTTGGCAGTGGAAAGTCCGATCAAGAGCGAGCCCACCAGTCCCGGCCCTTTTGTCACGGCAATTGCATCAATTTCGTCTATGGCTATGGCCGCATCTTCAAGCGACTGGATGATCACCGGCGCGATCGCCTCGATATGCTTCCGGGAGGCGATTTCCGGAACCACCCCCCCGTAACGTTCATGCACCCTCACTTGGGAGGCAATAACATTGGAAAGCATGGCGCTCCCGTCTTTCACAACCGCGGCGGCAGTTTCATCGCATGAAGATTCTATTCCCAGCACCAGCATCCCCGTCCACATCCCTGAATTTTATTTACAAAGCGGGGGGAAATATATATAGCTATACCAGTTTTTGCAATTAAACTTTTCAAAGAAGGAATAATCATGGAAATTTATACTGACTTTCTCGTTCTCGGCACCGGAATCGCCGGCCTCAGTTTTGCCATCAAGGCATCGCAATACGGCACCGTGGCGATGGTGACAAAAAAGGAAAGGATGGAATCGAATACCAATTACGCGCAAGGCGGCATCGCGGTGGTTCAGGATGAACTCGACAGTTTCGAGGAGCATATAGCCGACACCCTCGTCTGCGGAGCGGGACTTTCGAAGGAAGAGACCGTCCGTTTTGTCGTGGAAGAGGGACCAGCCCGAATTGAAGAACTCGTTGAATGGGGGGTGGAATTCACCCATTCAACGGAAAATGCCGGCAAGTTTGATCTGGGCCGCGAGGGTGGGCATTCCCGCAGAAGGGTTGTGCACGCCAAAGACCTAACCGGTCGGGAAATTGAAAGGGCCCTGAACGAAAAAGCCGGCAACATCGACAATATCCGGTTATTCGAGAATCACATCGCCATCGATCTGATCATGAAGGCCGCAGCCCTTGGGCAAAAAACCGAAAAAGACCGGTGCATCGGCGCTTATGTCCTCGATATCGAAGACAGGGAGGTTCATACATTCCGGGCAAAATTCGTAATGATGGCAACCGGAGGCATCGGCAAGGTATATCTTCTTACCACCAACCCCGACATCGCGACGGCAGACGGGGTGGCGATGGCCTACCGGGCGGGGGCAAAAATCGCCAATATGGAATTTATCCAGTTTCACCCGACCTGCCTCTACCACCCTGAAGCCAAATCCTTTCTGATCAGTGAAGCGGTTCGCGGCGAAGGAGGGGTGCTCAAGCTGAAAAACGGCGATACCTTTATGGAAAAATACCATCCCCTCCAGAGCCTGGCGCCGCGGGATATCGTCGCTCGGGCGATTGACACGGAGCTGAAGAAATCGGGCGATGAGTGCGTTTTTCTCGATATCACCCATAAAGGGCGGGCGTTCCTCTCGGCAAGGTTCCCCAACATCTACGGAAAATGCCTTGACTTCGGGATCGATATGGCAACGGAACCGATCCCCGTGGCCCCGGCGGAGCACTACCTCTGCGGCGGAATTGTGGTGAACGAGACCGGCGAGACCTCCATCCCGGGGCTCTTTGCCTGTGGCGAGGTCTCCTGCACGGGACTGCACGGCGCCAACCGGCTGGCAAGCAATTCGCTCCTGGAAGCCGCCGTCCTTGCCCATCGCTCCGCGAACCGGGTCGCCGAATTGTTCAGGGAACTCCGACAGGAAGAGACTATCCCCATTCCCCCCTGGGACCCGCGGGGGGCGACAGAAATTAACGAGGCAATCTTCGTCACCTACAACTGGGAAGAGATCCGCCGCTGCATGTGGCAGTATGTGGGCATCGTCCGCTCCGACCGGCGCCTGCAGCGGGCCCAACACCGGATTGACATGATAAACCGGGAAATAGACGAGTATTACCGGGACTTCCTCGTAACGAGGGATCTGCTGGAGTTGAGAAATATCGCGCTCACAGCCAAGCTTATCGTCACCTGCGCCAGAATTCGCAAGGAAAGCCGCGGCTTGCATTACAATCTCGACTATCCCGAAAAAAACGACCGTGTCTGGCTAAAAGACACGGTCATCTCGAGAAACGATATATAAAACCTGATAAGCAGAAGTAAGACAGCCTCAGAAATAACTTGAGCCGTCCCAGCAATGGGTGCAAATTCTTTCCTTTGGCAGGCCGATAGCTTCTACAAGATCGCCAAGCTTCTGGTACTTTAGCGTAGTTACGCCAATATTTTGCCTGATTTTTTCAATCATTTGCTGATAACGGTCTGTTCCTGCTTTTGCATACTCATCCAGATGGCTTGCTTCGGCGCCCTCAATGTCCATTATCGCTTTGCGCCCGGCAAGGTCAAGCGTCGAGCGCGACCGGGAGAAATTAAGGAAAAGGCAAGGAAAAATGAGGGCGGGGCAGGCAGGGCGGATGTGGACTTCTTCAGCGCCATAGTCGTATAATATCCTGACGTTGTCTTTTAACTGAGTCCCCCTGACAATTGAATCGTCGCAGAAGACAATCCTTTTTCCGTTTATCAGCGTTTTTATCGGGATCAGTTTCATTTTCGCCACCAGGTCTCTCATCGCCTGGTTTTGCGGCATGAAGCTTCGCGGCCATGTTGGCGTATATTTTACGTAAGCCCGTTTATAGGGGATTTGTTTCTCTATCGAATAGCCAATCGCATGAGCAACTCCGGAATCAGGAATGCCCGAGACAAAATCGGCAAGGACATCGTCATTTTTTGCCAGTGCCGCTCCACATCGGTACCGGCATTCTTCGACATTGATGTTTTCGTAATCAGAGCTGGGATAACCGTAATAAACCCACAGAAAAGCACACACCTGCATCTTGTCATTGGGCTTCCGACGCTGCTCGTATCCATCGGCAGTGATAAAGACGATTTCACCCGGCCCCAGGAACTTCTCCGTTTCGTAGCCAAGGTTGCAAAAAGAACTTGATTCCGAGCTTACCGCAAATGCCCCGGTCTTTTTCCCTATGACCACAGGGGTTCTCCCCAGTTTGTCCCTTGCTGCAAACAACCCTTTCTCCGTCAGCAGCAACAGTGAACAGGACCCTTTTACATTTTCAAAAACATTTTCTATGCCCCTTTCATACGAATCTTCTTCATCTATCAACATGGCGATCAGTTCTGAGGGGTTGGTTTCGCCATCGATGGTTTCCGAAAAATGTCTGTATTTCTTCAGCGCCCTTACGGTAAGCTCCTCGATATTGTGTATCTTGCTGACCGTGACAATGGCAAATTCCCCGAGATGGGATTTGATCATGATCGGCTGCGCCTCCGTATCACTGATAATGCCGATGCCGCTGTTGCCATGCAGTTGAGGGAGTTCCGGCTCGAATTTTGTTCTGAAATAGGAGCTTTCCAGGTTATGGATTTTCCTTTTAAATTCCTCGGAATTTCTGACCGCCATCCCCCCCTTCTTTGTGCCAAGGTGAGAATTGTAATCTGTTCCGTAGAATAAGTCATCGACACAGTCGGATGTTGAAATCGTACCGAAAAAACCGCCCATAATCTTCTCTCCTTTTTTTCAGAAATCTCCCCAACTCCGCGCCCTCTGTGGCTACCCACAAAACATCAACCTGATGAGACTGATAACCAACAACAATTTTTCTTGCCCGGCAATCAGCCTGCCTCGGGACCGAAGACGCGGGCGAAGATAAAATCGACCTGCCGGATGAAATTTTGCACATCGAACGCCTCTGCGAGATCGGCTTTGGCGATGCGGGAGACGACCTCCTCGTCCTGGAGGAGCAGCTCCTTGAATTCGACGCCGTTTTCCCATGATTTCATCGCATTGCGCTGGACGATCGCGTAGGCGTTTTCCCGCGTGATCCCCCTCTCGATCAGTTTCAGCAACACCATCTGGGAGAAAATAACCCCCTTCGTCATGTTGAGGTTGGCCAGCATCCGCTCCGGATAGACGACCAGCCTCTCGATGAGCCCGGTGAAACGCGACAGCATGAAATCGAGCAGGATTGTCGCGTCGGGGCCGATCACCCGTTCAACGGAGGAGTGGCTGATATCCCGTTCATGCCAGAGGGCGACATCCTCGAGGGCGGCCGCCGCATAGGAGCGCATCAGGCGCGCCAGACCGGAGATATTTTCCGAAAGCACCGGGTTGCGTTTGTGCGGCATCGCGGATGAACCCTTCTGCCCCGGCGAAAAATACTCCTCCGCCTCCCGCACCTCCGTCCGCTGCAAAAGCCGGATCTCCTGGGCGAATTTGTCAAGCGAGGACGCCACAATCGCCAGCGTCGTGAAATATTCCGCATGGCGATCCCGCTGGACGATCTGCGAGGAGGCGGGCGCCGGTTTCAACCCCGCTTTTTTACAGACATACTCCTCAATAGAGGGATCAATGAAGGAAAACGTGCCGACGGCGCCGGAAATCTTGCCGGCGCTGATCGTCTCTTTCGCCCGGACGAGTCGTTCGCGGTTGCGCTCCATCTCGGCGTGCCAGACGGCAAGCTTCAGACCAAAGGTTATCGGCTCCGCGTGGATTCCATGAGATCGGCCAATCATCAGCGTCCGGCGGTGGGCAAACGCCTTTTTTTTCAGCGCGCCGAGCAGCAGGTCAACATCTTCGATCAGCAGCTCTACCGCCTCGCGCAACAAAAGCGCCAGGGAGGTGTCAAGCACATCCGACGAGGTCATGCCGCGATGGATAAACCTGCTATCCGGGCCAACCTTCTCCGATACGGATGTTAAAAAGGCGATCACATCGTGTTTGGTAGTTTTTTCAATCTCGTCAATCCGTTCAATATCGAAACCGGCCCGCTCCTTGATGTTTTTCAGCGCCTCCGGGGGAATTTCACCCCTTTCTGCCATAGCCTCGCAGGCCAGAATCTCGATATCCAGCCATTTCTGAAACCGGTTCTGCGAACTCCAGATCGCCTCCATTTTTTCCCGTGAATACCTCGGTATCACTTTATCCTCCTTATTTATCCTTTAACTCTTCCTGCAACGCAAGTTTGTTCACCTTGCCGCTCGCCAGCAGCGGCAGAAGCGGACGGATGAAAAATTTCTTCGGAATTTTGAAGTTGGCGAGCCGGGAGCGGCACAGCTCCCGCAGCTCTTCTTCGGAGGCTTCCTGCCCCGGCATCTGCATTATCCAGGCCCAGCCGACTTCCTGGTACAGCTCATCGGGAACCCCGATTACGGCGGCAAACAACACCCCCGGACTGGTTTCCAGAACCTCCTCTATCTCGCGGGGATAAACATTTTCTCCGCCGGTCTTGAACATCTCCGATTTTCGCCCGGTAATGGATATATAGCCGCGGGCATCCCTGCTTGCCAGATCGGAGGTATAGAACCAGCCGTCTTGGTCGAGCACCTCCGCCGTCATCTCCGGTTTGTTGAGATAACGCTTGAATATCGAAGGCCCCCGGAGGGCGATCTCTCCGATCTGAGAGTCCGGCAGCTCCTTGCGGTTTTCATCAACGATCTTCAATTCGAACGGCGGCGCAATCTTTCCCGCAGTAGTAAGCAGGGTTTCCAGGTCATCCCCTTTTTCGGAGTAGGTGACAAACCCGCAAACCTCAGTGCTGCCATAGCCGGTGAGCAGAGCGGCGCCGGCATTCTTGCAGATTCCGGAAAGCAGTTCGAGCATAATCTTCGGGGCGGCGGCGCCGGAAAAGACAATCGCCTTCAAACTGCTGAAATTGGTTTGAAAAAACTCCGGCTGCTTCATCTCTAACAGAAACATAACCGGCACCTGCCCCCAGAGCGTAATCTTCTCCTTTTCGATGGTCTTCAGAGTGCCGACCGGATCAAACTGCTCCATATGAACAATGGCGCCGCCTTTCATTATCGAGGCAAAGGCAATCTCGGTATCCGCCGCGACGTGGTTTATCGGAAAATGGAGGAGACAGCGGGCTTCGTTATCCACACCGAACTTTAAAACCTCCACCTTGATGTTTTCAACTATTCCTGCGTGGGTGTGGAGAACCCCCTTTGGTTTCCCGGTAGAACCGGATGTGTACAGAAGGAGCGCCTCGTCGTCAGGACCAACCTCCGCGGCGCGTTTTGTCAGGAGGGCGTCAAACTCCGGCCGGGGTCTGTTTACAAAGTCAGTAAAATTATCGGCGCCCTCAAGCGGCTCGCCAATCACAAGCACCTTTTTGATGAAAGGAAATTCCTGCCTCAGGGCAGTAATTTTATCTCCCAGATCGGCGCCAAGAAATGACCGAACCGCCATTAGAACAGACGGTTTGGAGTCGCCAATCTGGTAGCGCAGCTCGTCTATGGTAAGCTTCGGATTCAACCCCAGCCAGATTGCCCCTACCTTGCCCGCCGCCATATAACTTAACGGAAACTCATTGCGGGCAGCGGCAAGCAGCGCAACCCGCTCGCCCTTCTGCAAACCGATTTCCAGATAGGCGCGGGCGATCTGGTCCATCCTTTTCTTGAAATCAGCCCAGGTCAGCCGTTCCTCTTCGTAGATTAGCGCCTCGGCCACAGGCCTTTCCCCTGCCCATTTTTCCACGTAATGCCAAGTCAAATTCAAATCCTGCCAGCTCATAAGTGTTTCCTCCGTTCGTTTGATAGGCGCCTGTCCGGATAATTCTTGTCTGCCGCTTTTTTGCTCTTCACCGTGAGGCGAAAGAGATAACGCCGCCGCTTACGGCCTTTTTACCCTCGGAATTAATTATGTTAAAGAAAACAGTTACATCCTCTCCCTTGCGGAGGCGGCCGACCGCCTGCACGCATATTTCGTTTCCCGGCAAAACCATCCCGGTAAAGCGGCAGGCTATGGCTTTTACCCGTGCGGGGTCGCCGCCGCATTCCCTGTCTATAACCTCGCGCACCCCCAGCGCCAGCGTCGCAGTTCCCTGATAGATGATGCCGGGCAGGCCAACCTGGCGGGCAAACTTGACGGAGGTGTGGATCGGGAAACAGATGTTCGTGCAGCCATCGTAAATGAACGGAGCTTCTTTCGACACGGGGATAATCGTTTCCCAGAGCAGCGAGGGATTTCCGTCATTTACAGCAATTTCAGGGAGTTGATCTGCGCCAGCGCCTCCATCAGGGCAGAGCGCTCCCCGCATCAGCGCCCCCAAATGCTCCGTAAAGACAAGCTTGTCCCTCTCGTCATAAGCGTCGTAGCGCAAAACCATCAAGACGCCCGCCTTGTGCGGGATTATGGCCGCCAGTCTCCCCTTTATGGAAAGGCGGTCTCCCGGCAAGACCAGACGATAAAGCTGGAGATGTTCCGTATAATGCACCTGCGACAGCAGAACTTCATAGGGAAAATCGGGGATGTCCAGATATTCCCGGATTCGCTCGGAGATCGGCCAGGTGATTGCCACGCAGAACATCGGCGGGGCCACGATGCCTCCGGGCCTCTCATCGTCCAGATAGCGGGGGTTGACATCGCCCACCGCGGCGGCATAATTTGTCGTCTGCCGCCAGGTAATCTCAGTTTCCAGTGGTTTGAGGACAGCGCCAACGAAACGTGAGCTTATTTCCATAATTAATCTCCTTGCACCTGGGTCCTTCAATACGGCATGGATTTAAATGCCTTCTAAACCTCTTCGGGGCTGGGAATGCTTGGCCCCGATTTCTTGTTCACCTTTTACCCGATCTCATGCAGTGTGAAAATCCAGATGTTGCTCTCAAATATACTGAAAATTTATGTCCAGATAATGGAGAAGCTTACACCGGGTAAGCGTGTTCTCATTTCGCCTTGTAGGGCAGCGCCTCCATTGGCAAGAGACCGGCGAGGGCGTCGAATTCAGGGTCCTTGTGGATCAGTACCGCATTGTTCCGAATGGCAAAGGCGGCCACCACGGCATCGGCCAGCGAAACATGATGCTCCGCCTTGAGACGGGCCGCGGTCAGCAGGATCGGCTCATCCATGGCCCAGAGGATTTCCGCACGCAGTTGACGGATCAGGGCGTAGCGACGGTCCGCTTCGGCGCGGCCCTTCTCCTGAAAAGTGATGTAGTAGGTCTCCATGAGAACCGGCCAGGGCATGAGAATGGCGGCGTCCTTCAGTATCTCCTCTACCCGGTCGCTGCCCGGTTCATCCTCGATGAAGGTCAAGAGCGCCGAGGTATCGAGGAGATAGATGGTGCCGGCTGCGGTCGGCTTGGCCATGTCAACCCCTTGCTTCGCGCTTGCCGTCCGCACGACGCTCCTTCAGCAGGCGTATGGTCAGGTTCTCCCCCCGACCCCGGCCCCGCAGCGAGGCAATCGGGTCCGCCGGTGTCGGGACTATGCGGATCGTCTCCCCGTCGTCCAGCCAGACCAGACGGGCCCCTCCACTGATCTGATGGCGCTTCCGGATCGCCGCCGGGATGACCGTCTGTCCCCGTTTTGTGACTGCTGTTTGCATAATTTACCTCCGATTGGTGACTTTACAAGGCGTTATCTAAAAATGCAAGCAATTATTCCATGCGTTTCCCGCTTGAAATCAAAGATTCAAATTCACTCCTTAAAATACCCGATTGACGAATGATGGATTGTAGTGTCCCGATTCTCAGAGGCCGGACGTTTGACAGCGTCTGCATTTTTCTATTGACAGTCGCTCGCGTACCTCCTATCTTGCATTCGCCGGTTATCCTCCTTTTTAATAATCACCCGGGCCGGCCTTCCTTTGGATAAAGGCGAAAGAGGCATGCGAAGACCCTTTGTTGCCATGACGGCGGCGCTGATGGCAGGCATTTCGTGCGGAAGCATCTGGATTATTCCGGTTTTTCCCGTTCTTGCCTCTCTTGTTTTGCTGCTCGTCGCGACCGTCCTTTACGAACACCGCCAACCATCTCTTGAAAAAATCCGCTTCTGTTTGCATTTTTTCAATCGGTCTGCCATCGTCCTGACTTCCTTGCTGCTTTGTGTTTTTTTGCTGGGAATCCTGCTGATCAGTCTCTATCTTTATCCGCCGTTGCCGAAAAACCACATTGTCCATTTCATCGAAGACCGTCCGCTGACCGCGGAGGGAATCGTCTCCGAGAATCCCTTGAGTTCTCCGGAGAAGACCGATCTGGTCGTTTCCATCTCCCGCATTCTAAAGGACAGGAGCTACATCCCCGCCTCAGGTTCTGTGCTGCTGAGTATCCGCGGAGAAAACCCGTTTCGCTACGGTGATTTCATCCGTTTTCATGCTCGCCTTAAAATTCCCCGTAGTTTCAGGAATCCCGGCGCCTTCGATTACGAAAGGTATCTGCGCCTGCGGGGCATCCTCGTCAGGGGTTTTCTCAATGACAATATTTCCTTTGTTGTCCTGCGCCGCGACCAAGGGAACCCGCTGAAGGCAAAGCTGGAGGGTTTTCGGGAGCTGATCCGCCGCACCATCTCCGAAAAATCGCCCGGCACGGAGGGAAGCATCATTCAGGCGATGATCCTCGGCGATCAGAAATCCATCCCCAGAGAAACGATGGAAAAGTTCAACAAGACCGGGCTTACCCATATTATCGCCATCTCCGGATTCAACATCGGGATTGTCGCCGCCTTTGCCCTTTTTCTGGCGCGCCTGCTGCTGAAGGCGGAGTACATCCTCCTGAGGGGAAACGTCGCTAAATTATCTGTAATTATTGCCATCTTCGTTGTTGTTTTCTACACCGGAGTTGCCGGCGCCGGAATCTCGGTGCTGCGCGCGACGATCATGTTTACGGTTTTTTTGACGGCGCTTTTGCTCGACCGGGAGGGCGACCTCTTCAACATTCTCGCTTTTGCCGCCTTTCTGATTTTAATCCTTGCCCCCTCTTCGCTCTTCGACATTTCCTTTCAGCTTTCGTTCGCCGCGGTCGCCGCGCTGATCTTTTTCATGCCTGAATTCATGAATATTCTGCCGCCGCCCCCGGCAAAAGAAGCCTTTGCCAATATAAAAACGAGAATGATCTACATCATCAAGCTGTCCGTCCGGGGAATTGTCATCTTTTTTCTCGTATCGCTGACAGCGACCCTGGGAACGCTGCCCCTGATTATCTTCTATTTCAACCGGATTCCACTTGTCGGCCTTGCCGCCAACATGATCTGCGTCCCGATTCTCGGGGTGCTGGCGATTCCTGTCTCCCTGGCCATTGTCCTTGCCGCGCCGCTCTCTTCCTCCCTGGCCGGTCTGGTGGTGGGTCTGACGGAGCTGCTCGTTAAAATCTCGCTCTTTTTCGTTGATCGTTTTGCCGCCCTTCCCTGGGCTTCCCTCATTGTTTCCACCCCAACCATTTTAGAGGTGTCGGCTTGGTACGCATTGCTTATCTGGTCGGGTCTGGCCCTGCACCGCTTTTCCAAAACAGCGGTGCAGAAAATAAGTCCGACCGGCAGATTTTTTTTCATCGCGACCCCGCTTGTCGTAGTTCTGTTCCTTGTTTCAACCTGGACATATCACTATTTAAGCAACGCCCATCAGACTGACCTTTCGGTGACAGCCATCGATGTCGGTCAGGGGAGCAGCATCCTGGTGAGGTTTCCCGGCGGAAAAAGCATGCTTGTGGATGGGGGCGGTTTTTTCGACGAGAGCTTCGACATCGGAAAACTTGTAGTGGCGCCCTATCTCCTCCGCGAAAGGATAACAAAGATAGACGCCGTTGTGCTGACGCATCCCGATTCCGACCACCTCAACGGTCTTTTATTCATCTTGGAGAATTTCCGTGTAAACGAGGTCTGGAGCAGCGGCGATGAAGCGGCAACCGCTCAATACCGTTCCTTTCTGGATATTGTCGGGAAAAAGGGAATAACCCACAGAATTATGGCAAGCGGGCTGCCCGAGATTGACTTCTCCGGCGTTCGCATCCTGATTATGAACCCGCCCGCCTCCCCTCCGACTCCCCTCCCCTTTATTGCCGAGGAGACTAAAGAGCGAGCTTATCCTACCGGGACAAACGACCACGCTCTCACAATAAAATTTTCCCTGGGGAAACGGAGCATTCTCCTGCCCTCGGACATCTCCAAGGTCTCCGAAAAGAAGCTGGTCGAATCAGGCCTTGATTTGCAAAGCGATGCGCTGATTGTTCCCCATCACGGAAGCCGCTTCTCCAGCAGCATCCCCTTTCTCGAGAGGGTTGCGCCCAAAATCGCCATTGTCAGTTGCGGTTATAAAAATCTCTTCGGTTTTCCCCACCCGGAAACGCTGGAAAAATATCGGCAGATAAACGCCGATTTGTATCGCACTGACGAAGACGGCGCCGTCCGGATAACGACAGACGGAAGGAATATCGTCGTTGATTGCATCGCTTCCGGCGCTTGCGAAGATCGAATATAGCACCTGAATCCACAAAGAAACTGCCCTCCGGTTATTGCAGCAGAAACGCTTCTGTGTTAGCAAGCGAGTTATGAAATATCAGGCGCTGCTTATCAACCCGTGGATTTATGATTTCTCCGCGTACAACCTCTGGTATAAGCCACTGGGACTTTTGTCCATAGCCTCCCTGCTGCGGATAAACGGGATTGCCGTCTCGTTTATCGACTGCCTTGAAGACGATCCGGAGCTGCGCCCCGAAAGTGCAATTTACCCAGGGAAAATAAGAGCCGACGGCGCGGGGACATATTCCCGGGAGCGTATCATCAAACCTTTGCCACTGCGGATGATCCCGAGAAATTATCACCGTTTTGGCCTGCCCCCCGAAATCTTCCTGAAAAAACTGCGCCAGCTCCCCCGTCCGGACATCATCATGATAACGACGATGATGACTTACTGGTATCCCGGCCTGTTTGCCGTAATCCCCTGCGTGAAGCAGGTTTTCCCGGGCGTTCCCGTTGTTATCGGCGGCAATTACGTCTCCCTTTGCCCGCAACATGCAGCGCAAGCGGGGGCGGATTTCTGTCTCCCCGGGGCGGGCGAGGCAACCCTGCCCGGACTTTTAAAAGACCTTTTAAAAATAGATATGCAATTCCTTCCCGACCCCGGCAATCTCGACTCACACCCCTACCCGGCCTTCGACCTCCTTTGCAACCCTGCCAGCTTGCCGATCCTGACCTCGCGCGGCTGTCCCTGCCGCTGCAGTTATTGCGCCTCGCATCTGCTGTACCCGGGCTTCCGCAGAAGAGACCCGCTCCTTGTCGCCGCGGAGATAGAGTTCTGGCATCGGCGTTATGGAACAAGAAATTTTTCCTTTTATGACGACGCCCTGCTGGTGAATTCGCAAGAAATGGCAGCGCCGCTTTTAAAAGAGTTAATCCGAAGAAAGCTGCCGCTCCATTTCCATTGTCCGAACGGACTGCATCTGCGAGAAGTGACCCCGGAAATAAGCAGGCTCATGTATAAGGCCGGCTTTAAAACACTCCGCTTCGGCTTTGAAACCTCCGATCTGCTTCGGCAGAAAATAACGGGCGGCAAGGTCAGTAACGAAGATCTGCGGGAGGCCGTGAAAAATCTTCAAAAAGGGGGCTATTCACCCTCCGACATCGGGATATACATTCTCTGCAACCTCCCCGGCCAGTCGGCCGAAGAGGTTGCCGAAAGCATCCAATACGTGCAATCGTTCGGGGCGCGGCCAATTCTGGCAGAATATTCGCCGATTCCCGGCACCGGACTCTGGGGCGAGGCCGTGGCCGCTTCCCCCGACCCGATCGCAGCGGAACCACTTTTTCAAAACAACACCTTGCTTCCCTGCAGGAATCAGTCGTTTACCCTTGCCGCTTACCAGAAACTGAAATTAATGACCAGGGGTCGTAAAGATGCTTGACAAGCTTTTTCGATGTTAGTATATGGATGGCGACGGCGGGGTCTGCTGTGTTCGCTATTGAGTCGGACTGCTGGATTGCAACATTTAAAGAGCAACAGGACCCTTTGGCGCTTCAGCGCCGCTTGAGGGCCAATTTTTTTCATGTACCGACTTTCCAGCGCCAAGACAAAACGGCACGAGCGGATTTCGTCGTCACCTTATCGGCAGTTTCCCTGAAAACTTCTTCAGCCTCAAATGAAGGTCCTTAAAATGCAGCTTTTGTCCATTACGATCCGTCCTTTGGGGGTAATTTGATTTGCGGACGGAAAATCAAAAATTGAATCCCTTGCTAGCACTGTTCTGGTGGGTGAAAATAACTCTGATGGGGCTGATTTCCCTCTTTTTTCTGCTTTACGGCATAGAAACCCTGATCGGCGCCTATTCATTAAAAAACCCACTGGACTTCATCATGTATTTTTTCTCCGCCAGTTTCATGATTCTGGTGAGCAGCGTCGGAGTAATATTTTCCTTCTTTAAAATTTACGGACGTCTTAAAACGCCGGATAGAGAAAAAACGCAGGAGGAATTGCGGAACTTTGAAAAAAACGACAGCGCCGGAAATTCTGGAAAAACTGAGTTTTAGCGACAATGATTCCCTGCGCACGCTGTGCGGAGAGCATGACCAGAACTTAAGGCTGATGGAAAAACTCACGGCCGTAAAGATCGGCGTTCGCGGCAATGTCGTTGTTCTCGGCGGAGACAGATCTCTAATTCCGCACGCTAAAAATCTCTTTTTGCAACTCTATGAAATAACGAACAAAGGTTATAACATTTTTCCGCTCGACATCGAACAAGCCCATAAAATCCTGGCGGAGGATTCCCATGCCGATTTGGAGAAAATATTTCTCGATACGATCTTCATCGCTTCGAAAAAACGCATTATCGCCCCCAAAAGCCTCTCGCAGAAAAGCTATATAGACGCGATCAGAACCTCCGATATGGTCTTCGGCATCGGACCGGCGGGAACCGGCAAGACCTACCTGGCAATGGCCATGGCCGTCGCCGCATTGATGGAAAAGAAGGTAAGCCGCATCTCGCTCGCCCGCCCAGCCGTGGAAGCCGGAGAAAAACTGGGATTCCTGCCCGGCGATCTTGCCGAAAAGGTCAACCCCTATCTCCGTCCCCTGTATGACGCCCTGTTCGACATGATTGATTTTGACAGGGCCCAGGCGTTGATCCACAAGGGAGTAATCGAGGTCGCACCGCTTGCCTTTATGAGGGGGCGTACGCTGAACGATTCCTTTGTCATTCTCGATGAAGCCCAGAACACAACCCCCGAGCAGATGAAGATGTTTTTAACGCGACTCGGTTACGGTTCAAAGGCAGTTGTTACCGGCGACATAACCCAGATAGATCTTCCTGCGGACAAGGTTTCGGGACTCGTCCAAGCAAAGAATTTGCTGAGTCGCATCGAGGGAATACGTTTCATCTATTTCTCCGATCGGGACGTGGTGCGTCATCCTCTCGTACAGCAGGTAATTCGCGCTTACGAGCTGGGGGAGCAAAAAAGCGGGAGGAAAAAACCGTGACGGTTTCGCTTCACAATAAACAGAAAAAAGAAACGATCAATAAAAGCCGGTTCCGTCGGAGTTTAAAGAGACTTTTGAAGGAACTTAAGCGGGAAAACGGTGAAGTGAACGTCCTTATCGTGGACGATGAACAGATTCAGGCCATAAACCGCGACTATCTCGACCGGAACCGGCCGACCAATGTCATCTCCTTTGCGATGACGGAGGGCGAAGGGGGAAATATTCACCCCGAGGTATTGGGGGATATCATCATTTCGGCAGAAACGGCAGCGCGGGACGCCGCTTGCGCGGAGCTGCCGCTAATGGACGAGCTGGAATTCCTGCTGCTCCACGGCCTTTTGCACCTGCTTGGGTATAACCACGAAAATGCCCCTCCGGAGGAAGTGGCAAGGATGAAAGCAAAAGAGGATGAATTATTTTTTCTGTTGAGAAATTACCGTCTGGATTGAACTATTGAACAAGTATCTCCTGATCTGGGTAGATATCGTCCTTGAGGGTCAGCTTGTTCAGGGTCAGCAACTTCTGGAGGGCAACCCCCTTTTCTTTTGCTATCCTGGCAAGATTATCCCCCTTTTTCACCTTGTATGTCCTGGCTTCCGCCTTGCCCTTTTGGGGAACCGCGGCTTTCTTAGAATTCTTGCCTTCTTTTTGTGAAAGCCGGATGGTTTGTCCGATCTTCAAGACATCCTTCTTCAGATTGTTGATCTTCTTCAGATCGGCCACGGAAACGTGATAGGTATTGGAAAGTTTCCCAAGGGTATCGCCCTTCCTGACTTTATGGACGTTCGCCTTGGCAGTCGCCGAAGAACTTACAGAAGTTGCCGAAACGCTCGTTTTCGTAATCGGGATATTCAATTTCTGCCCGGCATACAATCCCTTTTTGGACAACTTGTTGGCGGAACGTATTGAGCTTACGGATGTTCTGTATTTTTTTGCGATGGATTCCAGGGTTTCTCCCCTTCGTACCTTGTATTTTATGAAAACGCCTTTTACCGTCCGGGAAGAGGCGTGGGGAATGTCGGCATTGGGAATGTCGGCGGCAAGCTGCAGGAGTTTGTCGGCATTGCCTGACGGGACCTTCAACCTGTACGGTTTGCTTGGAGTTGTCTTGAGCCGCAATTCGGCATTCAGGATAATCAAGTTTTCTTCCGATACTTCCAGTTTTGCCGCAATGTCCTGTAACCGCATTGACTTGGTTGTCTCAACCGTTTCATAGGCGGACACGTCGTATTTGCTCTTTTCCGCTGTAAAATCGAACCCGTACTTTGCGGGGTCTTTAACGACCAGCAACGTCGCAATAAACCGGGGAACATAGCGCGCAGTTTCATTGGGCAGTTTCTGATATAGATCCCAGAAGCGATCCAGGTAGTTTATCTGCTGAGAGGCAATTGTGCGCGCGACCCGTCCCTCCCCGCAATTGTATCCGGCCAAAACGGTAAGCCAGTCTCCGAACATCGCATGGAGGTCTTTGAAATAAGCAATTGCCGCCCTCGTGGATTTTTCAATATCCATCCGTTCATCAACCCAGTCATCCCGATTCAGACCGTACTTGTAGCCGGTCGAGGGGATGAACTGCCATAGACCCAGTGCCCTTGCCGAAGAAAGGGCGTTTATTTTAAAGCCGCTTTCCACGAGGGGCAGCCAGGATAGCTCATCCGGCAGGTTCGCTTTCTTGAGCTCCGCCGAAATTATCGGGCGATAGATAAGGGAGCGGTAATAAGAGGATATAAAAAAATCGCGCTCATAGTTTTGGAAGGAACGTATCTCCTTTTCAACGTCGGCGTTGGATATTAAAGGTATTTCCCCGCGCTTCCCCTTGGCGGCAGTGGGAAAGGAATTATAAACGGCGAGGATCCTCTTGGAAATTATCAGGCGAAGATCGTCCTTCTGCCTGACAATTTCAGAATTGCCGTTGGTATCGAGCAACAGGGCATACGCCTGATCGAGCATCTGCAGGGCATCGTCCAGCTCGCCCTTTGCCCAGTATTTGTGCGACTCGTCCAAAAGAACAAGCGCCTCTTCCATGATATCCTTTTCATTCTCGGCTTCCGCTGAATTTTTATTCTTCGCGGGATTCCTTTCATCATCCACAAGAGAAGTGTCCCTCAGCTCATCCCAGGTGGATGGTTGATGTTTTATAAAAGACGGCGAATTCGCCGGCGCGGAAACACTCGCCCTGCTGTTGGCGGAAAGGGGAACTGAACTTTTAACGAGGTTCGTTTCCTTAAGGGGAGCAGCGACCGGAGATAATTTTTCCCCGGTTGAAACCCCCGACTTTTCGGCGGTGACTTTCCCGGTCGGGGAAGGGAAGGCTGCTGACGGAGCATTCTCCGTGCGGCCATTGCTTTGGGGTGCGACGCTTTCGTTTCCGGCAGTTTCCGGCGGGAGGGTTGCACATGCTGAAAACATGAAGACGCTTAAACACAACAATACGGCAACCACTGTCGCAGTATTCGGCCGGCTGATTTTATTCATTTTTTTTTCTCCGTCCATCGTTAATCTTGCAGCAGGCAGAGATGACTCCCATAGTTACAACGAATGAATCCAACTGCCTGCACAATATTTGTAGTGCGTTCGGCTGGTTCTCCTATCATGTTTTTTATTCTGCACCAACGTTTATTTTCCCGAACATCCCGGGCATCTCCCCCCAATGATTTCAACCGTCCGGGCGGGCGATCTTGCGGACTTTGGTCCGCCTTGGATTCGCGTCGGCCCGGACAATCAATGCTGGAGCGGATAGCCTCAATGAAAAGTTCGATATCTCCAGCGCGCATTTTTTTCTTGACATGTTTTTCCGTTGTTGTTATCTTGCATACAAGAGGATTTTTGAAAATGACTTCGTATAGGGAAAATATAGTTTTTTTACTTGCCAAAGCCCACCAGCGGGCACAGGGCGCCTTGAAGGGGGGACTCCGCACTTTCGAGTTAACCCCTATGCAATGCCTGGTCATGGAATCTCTCTGGGAAGAAGAACGGCTTTCCGTAGGAGAAATCGGCAGGCGAATTGCCTTGGATACGGCTACGCTGGCAGGGGTGCTGGAGCGCCTGGTTGCCGCAGGATGGCTGCGGCGAGAAGCTGATCCCGATGACGGACGGGTGGGAAGAGTCTCACTGACGAAAAAAGCGCGGGCAGCAATAACCGATCTAAAAGCAGTCATCGAACGCACAAATAGTGAATTGTTGAATAATTTCAGCTTGGAAGAAAAGCTTCTTTTTAAACGTTTCCTGCGTGACATCCAGGAATAGCGGAGTAAAAATTTTTACCTATATACATCGCATACGAGGTATCTTGGAAACGCAATTGCCCCGTCTATTTTAGAATTTGAAGGAGATGAAAGATGAACATGCCCGATTTTGAGTATCATGCCCCGGAGACTCTGCAGGAGGCCTGTGCGCTTTTGGCCGAACTCGGAAGAAATGCCACCGTGCTGGCCGGCGGAACGGACGTTCTTCACAAGATGAAGACGGGAAAACTGGCCTCCGGGCATCTGGTGTCTCTCAAGCGCCTGGGCGAACTCCGGAATATCCGGAGCAAATCCGGCCATGGCATTGTCATCGGGGCGCTCACCCGGCACAATGAAATATATAACTCGCCGCTTTTGCAGGAGCTCTTTCTCTCGCTCCCGATGGCGGCCCACACCATGGCCTCGAACCAGATCTGCAACCTGGGGACGTTGGGAGGAAATATCGTAAACGGCGTCCCTTCCGCCGATCTCCCTCCGATCCTGATTGCACTCAAGGCATGCATTCGCCTGGTATCCGCCCAAGGCGAAAGGAGCATGGCGCTGGAGGATTTCTTCTGCGGGGCGGCTCAGACCCGGATCGTCCCCGGCGAAATCCTCGCCGACACGACCATTCCCGAGCAGTCCACAACCGGCAGCACCTACATCAAATTCGGTCTGCGCCGTTCCGGCGCCCTGGCCGTTGCCGGCGTTGCCGTATCGGTTACGGTTGATAAAAACATTTTACGCGAGGCCCGGATCGTTCTGGCCTCCTCCGCTCCAACCGTGATGAGGGCCCGCAATGCGGAGGGCTTCCTGCGCGGCAAAAAGATCAGCGGCAAACTGCTGGCCGAGGCAGGGGCAATGGCCGCGGCGGAGAGCCGTCCCCGGGACAGCATCCGCGGCTCTGCCGAGTACCGCAGGAACCTGGTGGAAGTGCTGACGAAGCGCGCCCTTCGCAAGGCAATCGACAAGGGTCATATTTGAGGAGGAAAAGATATGTCGCAGGTTATAACGGACAAAAACGGAGTGAAACGCTATCTGATCACCATTAATGTAAACGGCGATTCCCATTCCCTGCTGGTGAAGGGGAATGCCATCCTGACCAACGTGCTGCGCGACGATCTCAATCTCACCGGCACCAAGAAGGGCTGCGAGCTCGGCGACTGCGGCTCCTGCACCGTGCTTTTGGACGGCAAGCCGGTTGACTCGTGCATGGTTTTGGCCGTGGAAGCCGACGGTCGGGAAATCACGACCATCGAGGGGGTCGCCGCCAATGGCCAGCTTGACGACATCCAGCAGTCAATGCTCAACCATGCCGCAGTGCAGTGCGGCTACTGCACCCCCGGCATGGTGCTTTCAGCCAAGGCCCTTTTGACCCGCAACCCCCACCCCTCGGAACGGGAAGTGCGGGAGGCCATTGCCGGCAACCTCTGCCGTTGCACGGGATACGTCCATATTGTTGAAGCCGTCCTCGCCGCTTCCCGTGGGGAGATCACCCCTGTCGATCTCAAAGAAGGAGATTCCCGATGAATAACAACTATAAAGTAATCGGCCGCAGCGTCCCGCGCATCGACGGCCCGGACAAGGTAACGGGCGCCGCGAAGTACGCCGGCGACCTGAAATTTCCCAATATGCTTTTCGGAAAGATCCTGACAAGTCCCCACGCCCATGCCCGGATCATTTCCATCGATGCCGCCGCGGCTGAAAAACTCCCAGGGGTAAAGGCAATCATCACCCACAAGGATGTGCCGTCCCTGAAGTATGGGCTCAGTCCGGCCCGCTGGGACGAGAACATCTTCTGCAGCGACAAGGTGCGCTTCGTCGGCGACAAGGTTGCCGCTGTGTGCTGCGTGGATGAAGAAACCTGCTACAAGGCCCTGAAGCTCATCAAGGTAGAGTACGAAGAGCTGCCGGCCGTGCTCGATTACCTCCATGCCATGGATGAGGGACAACCCCTGATTCACGACGAGTTCAAGCGCAACATCAACACCGAGATCCATCAGGAGTTCGGCGATGTGGAGCAGGCCCTGGCCGCTTCCTTCCACGTGCGCACCGACACCTTCCGGGGGCAGCGCGCCTATCAGTCCCCCATCGAACCGCACTCCTCCATCTCCATGTGGGATGGGAAAAAGCTCACTATCTATGCGAGCACCCAGTCTCCCCACTACTTTCAGCACTACATAGCCCGACAGTTCGACCTGCCCATGGGGGATGTCCGGATCATCAAACCTCATGTGGGAGGCGGTTTCGGCGGTAAAATGGAGCCGACCGGGCTGGAATTCGCCGGTTCGGTGCTGGCAAAACTCACCGGACGGCCGGTGCGGATGTTTTACGACCGGGCCGAGATGTTTGCCCATAACCGGGGACGGCACGCCCAACACATGGAGATCACCACCGGCGTCGATAAGAAAGGGAAGATCCTTGCCGTCAAGGCCAACTTCATCATGGACGGAGGCGCCTACACAAGCCTGGGGATAGCCAGCGCCTACTACGCTGGAGCGCTGCTCCCCCTGACCTATGAATTTGACAACTACAAGTTCGACATGTTCCGGGTTTATACCAACCTGCCTGCCTGCGGCGCTCAGCGCGGACATGGCGCCCCCCAGCCCAAGTATGCCTTTGAGAGCCACCTGGACAATGTTGCCGCCGACCTGGGGATCGATCCGATGGACATCCGGCTCCTCAATGCCCGCAGGCCGGATACAGTTACACCCAATGATTTTCAGGTGAACTCCTGCAAGCTCCGGGAATGTCTGGAGCGGGCCAGGGTAATTTCGGGATGGGATGAAAAAAAGAAAAATCTCCCCCCCGGCCGGGGCATTGGAGTGGCAACGGGTAGTTTCGTCACCGGGGCCGGCTATTCCATCTATCGCACCGATCTCCCCCATGCAGCGGCAGTCATCAAGGTCAATGAGGACGGCACATCGGCCACTCTTTACACCGGCGCGGCCGACATCGGCCAGGGCTCTGACACGATTCTTTGCCAGATGGCCGCAGAGGCAATGGGATACCGCTACGAACAGATGAAGATAGTCGCCGCGGACACCGAACTTACACCCATCGATTTCGGCGCCTACGCCAGCCGCCAAACCTATATGTCCGGGGCTGCCGTCAAACAGGCCGGCGAGGAGATCAAAAAACAGCTCCTCGAAATGGCATCAACCATGCTCTCCCTGCCTGTCGCTGATCTGGACTGCGAGGAGGGCGTGATCTTTTCCAAATCCCGCGCCAATAAGACCATTTCCTTTCAGGAGGCAGCGCGCCGGCATTTCGTGCTCAGGGGGCCGCTCCTCGGCAAAGGCGCCTACACGCCGCCCAAACTGGGGGGAACCTTCAAGGGCGCCGCGGTTGGCACATCGCCCGCCTACAGCTTCGGTGTCCAGGTGGGCGAGGTGGCGATTGACGAGGAGACCGGGGAGATCACGGTTATGGGAATCTGGGACGTGCACGACTGCGGCAAGGTGATCAACCCGCGCTTGCTGCACGGGCAGGTGCATGGTGCGCTGTACATGGGAATGGGAGAGGCAGCCTGGGAGGAGGTTCTTTTCGACGACAAGGGAAGGATCAAAAACGCCGACCTGGCCAATTACCGGGTGCTTACCGCCCTGGATATGCCGCCGGTCCATTCTGAGGTTGTAGATAGCTATGAGCCGAGCGGCCCCTGGGGGGTCAAGGAGATTGGCGAAGGCTCAACCAATCCCACCTTGGGAATGTTCTCCAATGCCATTTTTGACGCGATGGGAGTGCGCGTCAACAGCCTGCCGTTGAGTTACGAAAAGATCTGGCGATCTCTCAAGAAAAAGCGTAAAGAGGAAGGCGAGGAAGGAGGCAGGCATGTGGGACTGGATCGGCAAATTAGAAGAACTGCGGCGTAATGATCAGTTGTGCGTACTGGTTACCGTCACCAAGAGCAGCGGGTCAACCCCGCGCAAGCAGGGGGCCAAAATGATCGTTCTTGCGGACGGAACATTCTTCGGCACGGTAGGCGGCGGAACGCCGGAGCTTCACGCCCTGGAGGATGCCCGTAAATGCTTCGACAGTTTGAGGGGCGCCACCTCGGAGATACCGTTAAAACCAAGGGGGGAATTTCCCGCCTGTGGAGGAACCATGGAATTATATCTGGAAGTGCTCAACGATAGCCCGTCGCTCTACCTGTTCGGCGCCGGCCATGTCGGTCAGGCCCTCTGTCAGGTTCTGGAAGGAACCCCCTTCCGGATTCACCTGATCGACACGCGCGAAGAGTGGATCAACTCGCCGGCCATCCCGCAGGGCGTGGTCCGCCATCAGTGCCAGTGGCGTGACTTTATCGAAAAAACCAACTGGGATCCGCAGCGGAGTTTCGTTGCCATCCAGACCTACAGCGGCGCTGTCGATCAGCAGGTGCTGGAGGAGGTTCTGCCCCATCCGACCCGTTACCTCGGCATGATCGGCAGCAAATCCAAATGGGCCGGCATCAAACAAAACCTGGAGAAAAAGGGGTTGGATCTCTCCTCTGTCCGCTGTCCAATCGGCCATGACAACGGCGGAAATTCCCCGCGGGAGATCGCAATCAGCATCGCCTGCCAGCTTATCGCCACCTATAACGGACTGGAATGAAGTGGATATCCGGCTAAAAGAGCTCTTCATAATTATCAAGGGCGCCGGAGAACAGGCCACCGGCATCGCCTGCCGACTCTATTGCGCCAACTTCAGGCGAATACTGATGTTAGAGACCAGTTCCCCCCTGGCTGTCCGGCGGCATGTCTCCTTCTGCGAAGCGGTTCACGAAAAGAGCATGACAGTGGAAGGAATCGAGGCAATCAAGGTTGTTGACCGGGCCGAACTTGCCGCCGCCTGGGCGGCCGGGAAGATCGCCGTCCAAGTGGATCCGGCGGGAGAAGCCATTCACCTTTTGCGGCCGGATGTGCTTATAGATGCAACCGTTGCCAAACGAAACCTGGGTATTTCCATAGCCGACGCCCCGCTTGTGATCGCCCTGGGCCCCGGCTTCACGGCCGGAGTGGACTGTCATGCAGTGATCGAGACTAACCGCGGCCACAATCTCGGCCGCCTGATTTCCGAGGGAATGGCCGAGGCGAATACCGGCATCCCCGGCAATATCGGCGGTTACACGGCAAAACGGGTGCTGCGCGCCCCGGCGGACGGCGTCTTCAGTTCCGAAAAGCAGATCGGCGATCTGGTCCGCAAGGGGGAAGTGATCGGCAGAATCGGCACGGATGAGATAACTGCCAAGATCGACGGCATCCTGCGCGGCCTGATCAGGCCCGCGTCTATCGTCGCCCGGGGGCTCAAGATCGGCGACGTCGATCCGCGCGGTAAAGCAGATTATTGCGACACCATCTCGGAAAAAGCCCGAGCCCTGGGCGGCGCCGTTCTCGAAGCGCTGCTCAACGCCTATAACCGGTAAGCGGCACATGAAAACGATCGAAGAGATATTTTGCAATGAATCGCGGGGAGTATTGAGCCTGACCGGGGGCGGCGGAAAAACGAGTCTGATGTTTCAGCTCGCCCGGCTGCTGGTTGGGACCGGGATGAGGGTGCTGACCACGACCACAACCAGGATCTTTCCGCCCACCGCGGAGCAGTCAGAAAAGGTATTTATTGACCAAGACCCGGAGTTGATAATGCGGCTGGCGTCGGCCTGCATTCAAGCGGCCAGGCATGTTACCGCCGTCTCCACGCGCCTGGCGGATTCCGGCAAACTCCAGGGTTTTTCCCCGGAGACAATCTGCACCTTCGCCGAGTCTGGTCTTTTCGACTGGATCATCGTGGAGGCCGACGGAGCGGCGATGCGCCCCCTCAAGTCGCCGGATGATCACGAACCGGTCATTCCCTCCTGCACGACGATTCATGTTGCGGTGGCGGGACTGGAGGCGGTTGGGGCAAAGTTGAATGAAAATATGGTCTTCCGTTCCGGGCGCGCCGGTGAGCTGATGGAGCTTTCTGCAGGAGAAACGATTACCGAGGCGGCGCTGACGCGCCTCTTTGTCAACCCCCACGGCCTCTTGAAGGGATCCCCCCCCAAGGCCCGCCGCTTCATCTTTTTGAACAAGGCCGACGACCGCAAAAGGCGGGAGAGCGGCGTCCGGATTGCCGAATTGCTCCGCCACAGCCTGCATCCCGGAGTTGCGGGAGTTGTCGTCGGGCAAGCGCTTGCGGGGGTGCGCATCCATTCATTTCACCCCCTGGAGGGAGCGAAATGAATCGTCCCGCGCGCGTCGCCGGGGTGGTCCTTGCCGCCGGAGCAGGTTCCCGGATGAACAGGGCGAAGCAACTCCTCCCCTTTCGGGGGAAAACCATCCTGGAATGCGTTGTGGACGCCGCCCTGGCGTCGTCGCTAAGCGAGGTAGCTGTGATCCTCGGGCATAAGGCGCAAAGCATCCTCCCCTTGCTGCAGGGGCGGGATTTGAAGACTGTTATAAATTACGGCTACAAAGACGGTCAGAGCACTTCTCTCAAGGCTGGTTTGCAGGCACTGACGCCGGATATAGAGGCGGTATTATTTCTCCTTGGAGATCAGCCGCTCATCAGTCCGGAATTAATAGACGCCGTCCTGGCAGCCTACCATCGGTCGCAAGCGCCCATTGTCATCCCGGTATTTGCAGGAGTCCGCGGCAATCCCGTCCTCTTTGCCCGGCAGACCTTCCCCAAAATAGCAGCGCTGACCGGTGATTGCGGTGCCAGAGCCATCTTCGCGGAATATGCCGATCAGATACTGGAGACGCCTGTTGGCGATCGCGCCATCCATTTAGACATTGACACCGAGGAAGATTATCGGAATCTCCTCAGGCTCGAGAAGCAGGTCTCTCCAACTTCAACAATCAATTCTGGATCAGATATCCCTCAATAAAACGGTCTATGTCCCCATCGAGCACCTGGCTGACGTTCCCGGTTTCCAAATCCGTGCGGTGATCCTTTACCATTTTGTAGGGGTGCAAAACATAGGAACGTATCTGACTTCCAAAGTTGATGTTTTTCTTCGTTTTATTCACTTCGGCAAGTTTCTCGTTCTGCTCCTTCAATTTCATCGCATAGAGGCGCGAGCGCAGATATTTCATTGCCATTGACTTGTTTTTGTGCTGCGAACGCTCATTTTGACACTGCACGACAATCCCGGTCGGCAGATGGGTAATACGGATCGCCGAATCGGTCTTGTTGACATGCTGCCCGCCCGCGCCGGAGGAACGAAAGGTGTCGATGCGCAGGTCTTTTTCATCAATCTCGACGACGATGCGGTCATCAACCTCCGGGAAGACGAAAACGGAGGCAAAAGAGGTGTGCCGTCTGGCCCCGGCGTCAAAGGGGGAGATTCGCACCAGCCGGTGAATGCCGATCTCCGCCTTCGCGTAGCCGTAGGCATACTCGCCTTTAAGCGTCCACGATACGCTCTTGAGACCCGCCTCGTCGCCGGGGAGGTAGTCTATGATCTCGGTTTGAAAGCCTTTTCTTTCCGCCCAGCGCAGATACATCCGCAGAATCATCTCGGCCCAATCCTGCGCTTCGGTGCCCCCCGCCCCGGCATGAATCGACATGATGGCGTTCATCACATCCTGCTCGGAGCCCAGCATCATTTTCAGCTCTTCATCGCGCAGCTCGGCGTCGATTTGAGCAAGCTCTTTTCTTATGTCTGCTTCGGCTTTATTGTCCTTTTCCGTTGCGGCCATTTCGGCAAGTTCCCGGAAATCGGCCAGACTCTCCGTACGTCCCTTCCACTTCCCTACAATTTCTGACAGATTGCTCTTCTCGCGGAGCAAGGTTCCGGCTTTCTCCGGGTCATCCCAGAAACCGGCCTTTTCCAACTCCTTTTCCAGCTCTCGTATTCGCAGTTCCTTTTCAGGCAAGTCAAAGACAGTCTCCGAATTTTTCCAGCCTTTGGGTTAAATCGACGAGCATTTCATGTATTTCTTCCTGCATGTTTCATTCTCCTTCTTGTTATGACTTCATATACGATCAGCATGATAAAACAGATATATGCAAAGGTATCGCCGTATGCCGCATAAAAGGTCTTTTTGTCAACATATTTCACTTCCCCCCTCAGAACGGTCCTGGTAAAAATGGCCGTCCGGGAGCTAATCTGGCCGGTGGGAGCGATGATGGCGCTGATCCCGGTATTGGCCGCACGCACGAGAAAGAGCCTGGTTTCCACGGCCCGGAAGACGGTCATCGACAGATGCTGATACGGGGCTGAAGTTTTACCGAACCAGGCATCATTGGTGATATTTACCAGCAGCTCGGCCCCGCGCTTTTTGTACGCCCGGGCCGCCTCGGGAAAGATTCCCTCATAACAGATAAAAACCCCGAAACGGCGCTTGCCGCTGACAAGGGGCGCAAAATCACTTCCAGCCCGAAAATCGCCGATGCCTGTCACCAGCTTGCCGATGAAGGGAAATAATTGTTTTAGCGGGACATATTCGCCATAAGGGACAAGGTGCACCTTGTCGTAACGACCGGCAACCGCCCCACCCGGTTCCAGCAGATAGGCGCTGTTCATGTAGGCTGCAGTTGCGCCTTCCTGTTCATAATGGGGGCTGCCGAAAAGCAGGGCGCGCTCAGCCGTCCGGGCCAGGGCGATCACCTTTTTCTGTAAAGGAGAAGGATAACCGAAAAAGAACGGCGCCGCCGTCTCCGGCCAGACGATGAGGCCGCCTCGGGCAGGAAGCGCACCCAGGGAAAGGCCTGCATAAATATCGATTGTTTCCGCTTGATAGCGGGGGTCCCACTTGCTGTTTTGATCGATATTCCCCTGCACAAGGGCCACCTCGGCCGACGGCGCTTCGGTCAGTGAATCTTTGATGTCGGCAAGCCGGAAAAAACCATAGAAAACGATCAGCAGCACAACGGCAAACGCAATCAGCAGCTTTCCGATGGGTATCCTGCCGGTCGCGCGGCGCGCTTCCAGAATTTCAAAGATCGCCTTGTTGACCAGCACGATCGCAAACGATACTCCGTAAACACCAGTAATATCTGCTATCTGGATAATGATTGAGTTAAGATACTGGGAATAGCCAAGATTTTCCCAGGGAAAACCGGTGAAGAAACGGGAACGGGCAAACTCGAGGATAACCCACAGCAGCGGGACGACCAGCAGCGAATCGTTCCCGCCTTTACGGAAGAAAACCGCCCCGGCCGCAAAAAGTCCTGTGTAGATGCTCAGGTACGCGGCAAGCAGCAGCATCACCGCCACTCCGACATAGAGAGGCAGGCCGCCATACTGCACGACGACATAGGAAATCCAGTAAAGAATGCCGATGTTGGCAACCATGCCGGTGATGAAACCAGTCCGAAAACCCTCCGCCGGGGTTGACCCCTTCAGCGCATAAAACAGCGGCAAGAGGGCAAACCAGGCCACCAGCCCGTTTCCGAATTGCGGAAAAGAGAAAAAAAGCAGGCCGCCCGAGAGCGCCGCCAGCAGCATCCTTCGTTGCAAAACCCGGTCTTCCCTGAAATTATTGATGCTCTTCAGCACAGCATTCCCCTAAGATTATTAATATTTATTCCTTTTCGAATTCCTGGCTGGTGAATTTCAAGGTCCGGCTGTTCTCGGTCACGGTGCGAACCACGTGCTCCGGGGCGCCGGAGGGGATATCCGCCTCCACCTCCAGCGTGACAGTTACAGCGGCACCGACCAGACCGGAGAGATGGGCAATCACCTCATCGGCGATGCGGCTGGCGTCTCGCCCCACACGGGCGGGGTCCAGAGTCACGGTTCCATGGAAGCGTTTCAACACCGCCGCCAGGGGCCGCCGCGCCCACCAGAGATGCAGCGTGCTCGGATGCCCGTGGCGGATAGACTTCTCCCGAGCCGACGCCCTGTTGATGGCATCCAGCGGCAATACGACTTCAATGAGTTTTTTCTTATAGTTCATGCCGTTTTCAGAAGTTTTCCGGCCGACTTCCTTTGTTTGTCGCCGATTCAGCCCCATCGTCAGGTCTTTTCCGGCCGATTTCGGACGACCGGTGATAGATTCCGCCAATATGGTGATAGAAAAGTGATGGATTAACCATGATCCCCTTCAATGATATATTTCGTGCTTCGACCGCGACCGGTGGTTTGAACGATTCCAAGTTCGAGAAGCGCGGTCAAGTCGCGATACACTGTCAGGTAGGCAACTCCAAACTCTTTTCGACACCATCCGCTTGTGACCGATCCATGCTCCAGGATATACGCCAATATCGCCTTTTGCCGATCATTCAGACGCGCCTCGATCGCCGGGGTCACCAAAAGCCGCTTCTCAGGCACTCGCAGTCGCTCGACGTTATCGCCCGGACCGGGGAATGTAATCTGGAAATAGCCCATGTCTGTACCAAGGAGCGGCGGATCGAGCCCGTGGTCGAGCATCTGGTCGTGCATCCGGCGGAAGCCGCTGCCGCGTTCCTCTATTCGGTGAAAGTATGACAGACACTGGGCCAGAACAGGGTTTCGCGAACAGGGGCGGTATTTCCCCTTGCGCAAGTTGGCGAGCGTGAGCGGTCGAGGGGGAAGGCCAGGGCTCAAGAGGGTGACTCGATCAGCGAAGATCTCAAGGATGATCTTGCGACCGGCGTCCTCGTACTGGCGATGCGCCACTGCGTTGACCAGCGCCTCGCGCAGACCATCGACAGGGTACTCGTCAAGACGCAGGCGTTCGAGCCCGACGATACGCATCGGGTGGCGGGTGTTGCGATCTATGAAGGCGATGGCGCGATCGATTGCCAACGGCATGGGCGACCGGATGTCCTCGTGGTCCCGCGGGTCGCCGTCCGGTTCAGTACTTCGGTAGGCATCGGCGAGAATGCGGCACTGGGGAAACACCATCGAGGGATCCTTGGCAAGGAGAACAATGCCAGCAGCGGTGGCGTAGGTTAAGCCTGTGCCCTGGTCACGCCAGGCAAGGCCGCGAGCAGAGGCACCCGACATGAGATCCGCCGCCGAAAGACTTCCTGCGTCTCGGTTCTCGGCCACGGCAATCAATCTGCGTAACACATCGTGGTCAAGATCCTGCCAACGGAGACGAACAAGCGGCTGCGATTCGAACGAAGAGGTGGCCTCGATGGTCTGCTGGGCGATCTTATCCTCGTCGCTGGACGGGGCAATGCCGAATTTGTCTGCAAGAAGCTTCACCAAGGCAGCACGGACTTCCTTTTGGAGCTCGATGACGTTGCCGAAACGCTTGAATTTCGGCCCGTCTGCATCGAGTTCAGCAAGAAGTTTTGATGTCCCCCGCTCCCTTTTTAAGCTGCGGTCGCCCTTGATGAACGCCAGTATGGGCAGTGCTTTTTTCTTAGCACGTCGATACTCGGCATGGGTGATCGACAGACCTCCCACCGGCGTGCCGTACTCGCTACCGACGATCAGCAGATAAACCTGGCAACCGTCGAGAGATTGCAGGCATCCCTCCAGCGCCTTCTCCGGGGAGGCCGGTTCCAGCTCGTAAAGTACGGGTGTGCAGTAAGCCGACAGAAAAGCATCGGTGTTGACCAGGTTCTGGACGATAAGGCGCTCGTCTTCCAGTTCCTTTTGGACCGAACTGACAAAAACACAGAGCTTCGTGGTCATCGTGGCGCCTCCGCCTGTGCCCACCGGTTGTTCATTCTCGCGCTGATCTTCCTTCCGATCGGCGAAGCGGTTGGACTTGGCCTTCCGGTAGTCAAAGTTATACTCCGGCAGTAGGTCTTCCCGAACCATCGGGGGCGTTTTAGAGGTTGCAGGTTTCTTCATAGTTTTCACGTTATCGAATCGATTATCCTTCACTCTTTTCGATTACTTCCCAATACCCACCCCTGGTCGGGCCGATGCGACGAAGACGGTCTTGTTCTTTCAGCTTATTGATCTGTTTCAATACCGCCCTCTTGGATATTCCAATTGTTTTTCCCAATTCTCCCGTTGTAATGGAATTGTTTTGCCGGAGAAGTTCAATTATTCGATCTTCTGTTTTCGGTGAACCTATTGGTGAACTTATTGGTGAACTTTTCCCCGACGTTTTCCCCGCACTTTCCGGCAAACCAGTGAGTTCTCCCGAACCAGATATTGCTTTCCGGTGAACCGTTGCGGTGAACAGGCAGCAATCCCGATCATCGGTAAAGTCGATATCAGGCCATTCCTCCAGCGCCCGTTTGATCCCGGAGCCGAGCCCGTGATAGGGCAAAAGCCCCTTGGCCACAAAGGAAACCAGAATCGGGTTGCGGATATTGGACATCCCCGTACGAATTTTCTCCACCGTGAGGTTATCGGGCAGATGGCCGGGACTGATGATCTCGATGCGGTTGTCGAAGATGAAAAGACGAATCGTGGCGCTTACCAGATAGTCCCGATGGATCAGGGCATTGACCAGCAGCTCCTCGAAAACCGCCTCCGGGATCTCCGGCAGACCCGGCGCATTGACGCCGCGCCCGGCCTGCACCTTGTGCAGGTTGCGCATGACAAACGCCAGGGAATCGTCGAACATCTTGCGCAGGGAACCGGAAAAATCCTCGGTATCGATATAGTCGCTGACGTGGATTTCGTTTCCCGGATAGCGGATCGCCTTGACGACAAACTGGGGTTTGATCCACTCCGGACGCTCGGCAAACAGAAGAACACCCGCCAGATTCAGCATCCCCTCAGCGGTGGCCAGGTTCATGTTCTGTAAAAGCCGCAGAAGTTCGGCGGGCGAGTCGGGATATTCCTGCTTGTACACATCGCGCAGGAAATCGCGAAAACGCAGCTTGTCGAGTTTGTCGATGCCCGCCCGGGTGGGCAATTCATCGACGTGGAACTGATCGGAAATCTGGAAGAGCCGGCGCAGCTCCTCCTTGGAATTGATCCGCCGTTTGTCCGCCCCGCATTTCAGCCAGATGACGCCGTTTTTGTCGAAATAGGGTTTGTCAATCCCCCTGGGTACGGTCAGGACGA
>JAHYJE010000010.1 GCA_019429105.1 Syntrophobacterales bacterium | reverse complement strand
CATACAATAAGCACCTGTTTCGTCCCAATACTTATCTTCACAAATGGTGGGCCAGACGTTCCGGCGTCACGTTCCGGCATATCCTCAAGCAGCTTTCTGTGGAATCTAAGCTACGTGATTTTTATACTCCGGGAGGTCTTGAAGGACTGACCATCCTTGATCCGATGATGGGAGGGGCAACAACCCTGCATGAGGCCATTCGGCTTGGTGCCAATGTTATCGGCTATGATGTGGATCCGATACCCGTCCTGCAGGCCTGCGCCTCGTTGACCGAAATTAGCCTTGAAGAAAAACAGGCGGCTTTTAATGTATTTATCGAAAAACTTGACCGGAAATTGTCCCCATATTTCGAAACTTCATGCCCGGATTGTTCCGAAAAAAGCGATATGCAATTTTTGCTTTATGGCCTCAGAAGGAGAATAGATGGGAAAGAGACAATTATTGTTGATTCTTTCACACTGCGAGTGGAAACAAACGGGGACAAAAAAACCATCCACGATTTCTATCCTTCCTTGGAAGTCAAGCGCGGGGACCAAACATGGCCCTTGATCGATAAGGATGAGGCCAAAAAGAATGGAATAAACGATAAAAATGCGGAGATTATGAATATTCCCTTTGCAGACCGCTATGTTCCCCTGATCATGATGGGAAAATGCGCTCATCATGGTCAATTTTTCAAGGCGCCTGAAGCCAGGGATTTTCAGAACATCGCTATCGCAGCATTACAGGCAACCAGCCTGACCCTTTTCAATAATAATGGATTTAGAGTTCCTCAAGGCCCAAAATCAAGCGATCTAATCGCCAGGGGAGTGACGAATTTTTATGAATTGTTTTCTCCCCGGCAACTCCTCTATCTGTCCGAGGCAAAACGGTGCATTGACGAAGCAGCTCCTGAGCATCGGCTGTGGCTGGCGCTGCTCGTATCCACATCTTTGGAATTTAACTCCCTGCTGTGTGGGTACAAGGGTAGTGATCAGCGAAGACCAGGGGCCATACGCCACGTTTTTTCTCATCACGCCTATTCCTTTCCCTGCACGGCATTGGAGAACAATCCTGTCTTTAAGGCAAAAACGTCCGGTACGCTGCGCAATTTATTTGAGAAGCGCATTTTAAAAGCCGGAATATGGGCCCAGGCGCCGGTCGAACGGCGCTGGTTGAGCGCCAAGTGGGAGAAGGTCATTATCGACGGCGAGTTGGATGTGGGTCAGGAATGCGATAGTATTGATAAATTTACCGGGACAACGCGTTCCTTCATGGTCAGGCAAAATGATTCCTCTATACTGCCCCTGCCCGATCAATCCATTGATTATGTTGTCACCGATCCTCCTTATTTTGATAATGTCCAGTACAGCGACCTGTCCCATTTTTTCCGCTGCTGGCTGCGCTGGTTTCTGCCTGACCAGGCCAACTGGCAATACCAGCCATTACTGTCCGCTGTTGCCGAATCCAATGATAATGAAGCGAAATTTGGCGATATCCTTACTAAAATCTGGCAGGAATGCCACCGCGTTCTTGTCAGGCCACACGGCCGGTTGATCTTTACTTACCATCACTGGCGGGCCGCTGCCTGGTCACAACTTACCTTTGCCCTTGCCAGTGCGCATTTTCGGTTGATGAATGGCTACGTCGTTCACTCGGAGAATCCGATTTCTGTCCACATCAGAAGCCTTCGCGCCCTACAGCACGATGCTATTCTCGTGTTGAAACCTTGCGAGGATGACGATACAAGACGTTGGGAAAAGCCGGAAAGGATACAGATGGACGACAGTGAGTTCTTCTGCCGTGGATGTACACAATATTTGGGCTGGATACTGGAACATGATTTTGATCATGAACAGATACGTCTTGCATGGAAAGACTTCATCGGGAGCGACTAATGGCTAAATACCCTTCAGAGATTTTCGGTTGTTATCTGCGGAACGTGTCACCGGAAGCCGAAGAGATGCGGAGAAAATTCTGGTGTCCGTTCCATGAATCACCGTGCTACAAACAGAGCCGGCTGATCGATTATCCCTTCGGCGTCTGCACTGCCCACGTGGGTGGGCAGGAAATTGCCTTATGCCCCCGGCGTTTTCTGGAGAATAATACAGTATTTTCCCTTTATGATCTTAAAGAAAACGGCATACATCTCGAGCTGGTTCCAACAAGGATGTTCTCCTCAACGGTGGACGCCCTGTTTGACGCCTTTCGCAGGAATGACGATATTCCTCCGGTAGAGAAATTTGTGGAACGGCTTGAATCAAAACTGAGCGGCGATATGAAAATAGCCCTTCATTTGAGTCGTAACAAAGCGCCCGTAAAGTTCGACGCCCCCAAACCCGGGGCCACAGGCCGAGTGCGAGAGCTATCAAATGAATTCAGCGACTGATGCTCTATTAAATTGCATTTTCTTGACTTCAGGACTGTAAAAATATAGTAAAACCTCGCCGCCGAGTAGGTACGCTGTGAAATCAAGATTAATGTTCATAATATAGTTCCGAAATTAAAAGTGTTACAAGGTACTAGTGGCTCGGCTATCTTTCGTACTCGAACGAGCATTATTATGGCGCTGAGGCCTTGGCCGCTTATCGGAACGATCCACAGATCAACTTTGTCTATGCCCACACCAGCGGTCATGCGACGGTAGAAGATTTAAAGACTTTTGCCGGGGCGCTGAAGCCGAAGATGCTGGTGCCGGTGCATACGGAATACGGGGATAAGTACCGAGATCTGTTTTGTAATGTGAAAATTGTTGCGGATAATCAGATTCTGGACCTTTGACTATTGGAGGTGGAAACGATGACTTTGCTTCAACAGATTGAGGGACATTGGACGAATCAGGCAGACGGCATAGCAGCCAAATGGGCCAAAAAGCTTAAGGACAATGAAAATACGGTCAGGGAGTCGGCAAAAAAATTTCATGAGTGGCACCCTCTCCATGTCTACCTGTCCGTTACACGGGCAATGAATGCGAGTATATCTTTTTCATTACGCTACCAAGGCCAGGAAGTGGGAAGTCTCTCTGTGAACGGTGATGATGTACATCTCGTGATTTCATCCAAAACTGCCGAAAACAACAAGGAATACTTTGGCATCATCAACAAACCGGGGAAATTTCTTTGGCGAGGTAAAGATGCCGCTGAGTTCAGGAAGCAGTTCAAGAACCTCAATCGTCTTAATGGAAAAGGCAGAGTTCCAGAGCACAGAGTCGAATCGGAGTTCCTGAAGCAAATGGCCGATCATACAAGCGGAAAATTTGCTGGAACGCTAAAAAATATCCAGCCAGTTTTGTGGGCCGGCTGCCCTTTTCAGTTTCCACTTCCCATTTCTGGAAATACCGGTGTGCCAAAGCCCGGCAAAGGGAATATCGATATCCTTGCCCGGCGGCGCTCCGGTAAGGAGACAAGGATTTCCATCTGGGAGCTCAAAAAGCCTGGCACGACGGCCCACGCGATTGAACAGGCTTACATCTATTCGGTAACGCTCATTAAGATGCTGCGATCAAAACCCTGGGGTGATTTTTGGTACAAAAACATCATCGGATTCAAAGGAAAGGTGCCGGACAGGCTCAGCATCGAAAGTGTTGTTGCCGTAAGCATCAAGAGTGAGCGACAACGAAGTGCTTTCACCTCAAAATTGCAGAAGTTCAAGGCAGATAACTCTCTCCAGGTTGGGAAGGAGAAGGATACGATAAAGCTCTATGTGGCTTACTATCAGGAAGGCCCGCCAATGGTAATAGATATGAAGGAGATATGAAAATGGATTACTTCTTGAGAAGACGGAGATAACATTTTCATGAGCGAAATTGAATTCTGGATAGGTGTGGATCTGGACGGCACGCTGGCCGAATATCATGACTGGATCGGAATCCATCATATCGGGAAAGCGATCACGCCGATGGTTGAACGTGTTCAGCGCTGGATAGGCGAGGGGAAAAATGTCAAGATATTTACCGCACGGGCTTCCGCTGGTCCGGCGGCGATCGAATTCATTCATGCCTGGCTTGGCAAACAAGGGCTCCCCAAACTCGAAGTAACCAATATCAAAGACTCCGGCATGATGGAATTATGGGACGACCGCTGCATTTCTTTCAGTTCTCTGATGACATCCCGCCAAGATATTATGTCAAGATATTATTGACATCCAATTCTCTTCTGCTTATACTGAGCATCACAAAGGCAAATTGGCAATTTATTGAGATTTTTTCAACAAATAGAGAGCGCGGCCTGACCAGCGACGAAATCCGCAAAAAGCGCCGGCTCCATGAGCCGAAGATGGAAATTGAAATCGTCAAGGGCACAGTCAAGAATCAAAAGCATTAAAGACTATGAACTTGCGATCTAATCCGATTTCCATGAATGCATATCCTTTTTCAAGAAGGGAATAGATGAATGCCCACGATACTTCGAGTTGGACCATATCGATTTTTCTTCTATGCCGGTGATCATGGCGAGCCTGTTCATGTGCATGTCGAACATGATGATAAAATTGCAAAATTTTGGCTTGAACCTGTAAGATTAGCCAATAGCGGTGGCTTTAACCGGCTGGAATTATCGGGAATATTCAAGATAATTGAAGTGAATGTGGATAAAATATTGGAGGGGTGGCATGAATACTTTGGCGATTGAAATTATAATGCCGGTTGCAGAAAGTGTATCGGTAACAGATGATACACTGAGTGTTAATCTTAGTGATGGCAGAACCATTTTAGTTCCCACTGCCTGGTATCCCCGTCTGCTGTGTGCTAAGCCGGAGGAACGAAATAAATGGCGGCTGATTGGAAGGGGAGACGGGATTCATTGGGAAGATATTGACGAGGACATCAGCATAGAAGGTCTATTGTCGGGAAAACAATCTGGGGAAAGCCAGACATCATTTAAAAATTGGTTTGGGGCAAGGCAAGCACGCAAAACACCCATAAGGGCAGCGGGCGGCTAATCGCCGTCGCAGACCGCTGCGCAGGCCAGGATTGCAAACCTTGAACTTGCCGCCTTAGGCGAAGCGGAAAGTACCCGTTATCGCGAGACAAGTCCTATCAACCGGGCGCTTCCAAGCTTTGCTGTGGCAAAGGATATTCTGGTGTATTCTGCTGATGAAGTTGTTCGCTGGAGTAACTCTTTGAATCATGTGATATCCAGTCCCTTGCGGGATGGGAGGGAATTATATGTGCGACCTTGATCATGCCCGGCAGATACTGAAAATAGCCAAGCGTTATCTGAAAGCGCTTGGCGGGATGTTGGATCCCGATACCTTTGCGTATGAAATTTTCGGTTTTCATGCCCAGCAGACAGCGGAAAAAACCTTGAAAGCCTGGATATCAGCGCTTGGTGGAAGTTACGGGTTGACGCATGAGCCTTGGGCTCTTGCTTAATTCATTGGAAACGTTGGGGACTGATTGCTCCAGCTTCTCAGATCTTCCAGATCTCACGATATTTGCCGTACATTTCAGATATGACGATGCAGGCGATGATTCTGGATTTCCGGAGTGTGAAGAGGTGCTTGGGAAAATTTCCACTCTTGTGACTCATGTTGAAGGTGCATTATGAGAAAAATAGCCATAATTCGGAATGTTGAAGAGACACAGCGGATCGCGGGGGGCCGATGCGATCCAACTGGCGGTCTTCGGCGGGGGCAAGGAGTTGCTTGCAGCATTGCTAACAAGTTTGCCTGTTCCCTTCAGCATTACGCATGGCTGGCGCAGGGGTGAAAAAACCTCTAATGATGCCTGGCGAAAATCCATCGCCAATTTACGGAGCCGCATCTTAGCAAAATAAGAGAGATCAGAAAATGGTTGCAGGAAAATATAAACTGTTAATATACGAAAAGATCAGGGAGTAAGTTAAGTCGCCGGAAAAGAGCAAGGTGCCGGCCTGGCGTCTATATCGGTGGACTTGTTTTGAGGTGCATCCGGAGAAGTTGACGCCATGAAATCAAAAATCCGCTCCCAACTCCGTGAAATCGAAACCAACGAAAATGTTCGGATTGTCTATGCCTGCGAATCAGGCAGCCGGGCCTGGGGCTTTCCATCCGCCGATAGCGATTATGATATTCGCTTTTTGTATGTTCATCCCTTGGAATGGTATCTGTCAATCGACGTCACCCGCGACGTCATCGAACGACCGCTTCAGGATGGATTGGATATCAGCGGCTGGGATCTGAAAAAGGCCCTGCGGCTGTTCCGCAAATCAAACCCGCCGCTTCTGGAGTGGCTGGGCTCTCCCATCGTCTATCTGGAGGAATATTCGACAGCGGAAAGTATGCGTTCGCTATTGCCTGATTACTATTCCCCCACGGCCTGCCTCTATCATTATCTCCACATGGCGCGAGGAAATTACCGGGAATATCTTAAGGGCGACGTGGTGTGGATCAAAAAATATTTCTACGTCCTGCGCCCCATCCTGGCGATGAACTGGATTGAGCGAGGGTGTGGCGTCGTACCCACGGATTTCAGCATCCTGATTGATAAGCTGGCCTTGGAGCAGCCGGTCGCACAGGAGATCGTCCACCTTCTGACGGCTAAGCGCGCCGGGATGGAACTGGACAGGGGGCCGCGCATTGAAACCTTGAGCCGCTTTATCGCGGATGAACTTGACCGCTGGGAAAAGAGCAGCGTCATTAATCAGCAGCATCCAATCAACACCGGCACACTGGATGAGCTTTTCCGGGCAACGTTGGCTCTGGCATGGAGCACCGTGCCGAAGAAGGAGCGCAATGGAAACGATCAATAATACTCCGGTCGATGAATTTTATGATCTGTTGTCGGGGACTCATTTACGACGCCCTCAAGGCCAAAACGGTGATTTCAGCCTTCTTGACGGTTGAATTCGACATTCATGACTACATGGGGTAGGCAAATCGGTCGGCAAGACGAATGTGACCGTTGTTCTTGCGGATGAACGGGGAAAGTTGTGGAGCGGGGTGAATGCGTTGAAACGGGTCCTTGTGCAGGAGTGAATTGACCTCACGCCAGATTGGACGGCTTTCGGCTTTTTCAATTCCAACTTAAACTTCATTTTATGAACATTAAATTGCATTTTCTTGACTTCAGGACCGGAAAAATATAGAAAAACCGCGCGACAATGCGGAGGTACTCCGAAATCTTTTTGATTCCGGCATGTTTTGAGTATTTCGAAAAAAAAGTTTAGTCTTATAATATGGTTGACTGGAGAATGTAATGGAGAATGGTTTACTGGCAAAGACGTTTGAGCCCCGCGAAGCGGAGCTGAAGTGGTATCAGTACTGGGTGGAACATGATCTTTTTCATGCCGAAGACAAAAGCGACAAGGAACCGTTTGCGATCGTCATCCCCCCGCCGAACGTGACCGGGATGCTGCACATGGGTCATGCTCTCAATAACGTACTTCAGGATATATGCTGTCGTTACAAGAGGATGCAGGGTAAAAACGTCCTCTGGATGCCAGGCACCGACCATGCCGGCATTGCAACGCAGAATGTCGTGGAGCAGCAGCTTGCCAAGGAGGGACTGACCCGTCACGACCTGGGACGGGAGAAGTTTATTGAGCGGGTCTGGCAGTGGCGGGAACAATCCGGCGGGGTTATTATCAATCAGCTCAAGCGTCTGGGCTCTTCCTGCGACTGGGCGCGGGAGCGCTTCACGATGGACGAGGGGCTCTCGAAGGCGGTCCGCGAGGTATTTGTCCGCCTTTACAACGACGGCCTTATCTACCAGGGCAATTATATCGTCAACTGGTGTCCCCGCTGTCTTACCGCCATTTCCGACCTGGAGGTCGAGTATCATCAGGAAGGGGGAAATCTCTGGAACATCCGGTATCCGTTTGTCAACGGGGAGGGGGAGATTGTTGTAGCCACCACGCGTCCGGAGACGATGCTCGGAGACACGGCGGTTGCCGTCAATCCGAACGACGAAAGGTACCGGCAGCTTGTCGGAAAAGAGGTCATACTGCCGCTTGTCGGGAGAAAAATACCAATCATTGCCGATGATTACGTGACGATGGAGTTCGGCTCCGGCGCCGTCAAGATCACCCCCGCCTCCGATCCCAATGACTTTGCGATGGCCGGGCGGCATGGGCTGGCCATCATAAAAATTATGGACGATAATGCCGTGATCAACCAGAACGGCGGCGTTTATGCCGGTCAGGATCGCTACGAATGCCGGAAGAACATCGTCCGCGATCTGGAAGAGGGCGGATTTCTCGTCAGCGTCGAGCCTTACAGTCACAACATCGGCAAGTGTTACCGGTGCAAGACCGATATCGAGCCGGCCGTATCGAGGCAGTGGTTTGTCAAGATCGAGCCGCTGGCGAAAAAGGCGATTGCCGCGGTTCAGAATGGCAGTATCCGAATTATTCCGAAGGGGTGGGAGAATACCTATTTTGAGTGGATGAACAACATCCGCGACTGGTGCATCTCCCGGCAGATCTGGTGGGGGCACCGGATTCCGGTCTGGAACTGCGATGCGTGCAAAAAAACGATAGTCTCCGTCCATGATCCTGACCAATGCCCGCACTGTGGAAGCGCCAAGCTCCGCCAGGAGGAGGACGTCCTCGACACCTGGTTCAGCTCCGGGCTTTGGCCGTTTTCCACGCTGGGCTGGCCCGCAAAGACCGAGTTGCTCCAGACCTTTTATCCCACCTCGCTTCTGGTCACCGGTTTCGACATCCTGTTTTTCTGGGTCGCCCGGATGATGATGCTGGGGATTTACGTGATGGATGAGGTTCCTTTCCGGGATGTCTATCTGCACGCCCTCGTCCGGGATGAAAACGGCGACAAGATGAGCAAGTCCAAGGGAAACGTCATCGATCCGCTGGAGATGATGGACAAGTTCGGAACGGATGCCTTCCGCTTTACGCTGGCCGCCTTCAGCGCCCAGGGGCGGGATGTCCGGATGTCGGAAGAGCGGATCGAGGGGCACAAATTCTTCGTCAACAAAATCTGGAATGCGACCCGGTTTTCGCTGATGAACCTTGAAGACTATGAGGCCGGCAGCTTGGTGCCGGCAGGCGACCTGTCGCTTGCCGACCGCTGGATAAAATCCCGGCTGAACCGGGCTGTCTCCGAGGTGATTTCCAGCCTCGACGACTATCGGTTTAACGATGCGGCGGCAGCGGTCTATCAGTTTATCTGGCACGAGTTCTGCGACTGGTATCTGGAGCTTGCCAAACCGGCGTTGTACGGAAATGTCGATCCCGCAAAAAAGTTGGCGGCTCAAGCGACCCTGCTTTTTACGCTGAAGACGGCGCTGAAGCTCCTGCATCCGTTCATGCCTTTTGTTACCGAGGAAATATGGCAGGCGCTGGGTGCGGATGGAAAGTCCATCATGACCAGCGATTTTCCCAAGGCTGATGGAGGCATTGACGATCCGGCTGCAGAAGGCGAGCTGGAGATGATCCGGGAGGTGATAACGCGGATCCGCAATATCCGGGGCGAGATGGCGATTGCGCCGTCTCTGAAGCTTACGGTGCAACTGACGGCCCCCTCTTTGCCGCTCCGGGAAACGCTGGAGAAGGGGCGTGCCTATATCGCAGGCCTGGCCAACCTCCAGAGTCTGGAGATCTCGGACGAGATCGCAGAGCCGAAGGGAGTGGCCACGGCGCTAGCCGGTCCGGTCCGCATTTATGTCTTCCTTGCCGGGACCATCGATATAGAGGGAGAAAAAACCCGTCTTGCCAGGGAGATCGCCAAGGTCGAAAAGGATCTTGGCGTTGTCGGTAAAAAACTTGCCAATCCCGATTTCCTTGCGAAAGCGGCGGCGGAGGTGGTCGGCAAGGAACAGGCGAAGCTGCGTGATTTTGAGGAGAAGAAAAATGCGCTCGGCACGGCTCTGAAGAAAATCATTGAACTTCAGGAAAATGTATAAACCACCATGCCCGAAGCTGGCACAACGAACGATGAAAATCCCCCCTTGCCCCCCTTTGGCAAAGGGGGGATGGGGGGGATTTTCATACAAATGCAGTATGCCGAATCGATTGGCGCAGCGTAATCGGCAGTGAAAAGTCGGAGGGCGCTACGGCTTCTGCCTGCTGGCGCCGCCGGTTCCGGGCAAATAACAGGCATAAGGAGTGAACGTATGTGGCCGCGCTATGCATTAAAGGATTTTATCAGGAGCGCCCTTGCCGAGGATGTCGGGGCCGGCGATATGACGACTAATGCCGTGCTCACGGGACGCGAAAACGGGGCGGCCGCGGCAACCGCCAAGGATGATCTTGTTCTGGCCGGGATCGAGGTTTTTGGCGAGGTTTTTTTGACATTTGATCCGACGCTGATTTTTTCTCCCCGGAAGCAGGACGGGGAAAATGTCGCAAAGGGCGAGATTATTGCGGAAATTTCCGGGTCGCTGGCCTCCATTCTGACGGCGGAGCGGGTTGCCCTTAACCTGCTCCAGCGGATGTGCGGCATAGCGACCATGACGCGTCGTTTTGTCAACGAGGCCGCCGGGACCAAAGCCAGAATCATCGATACGCGCAAAACCGTTCCGAACCTGCGCGCGCTGGACAAATACGCGGTGCGGGCCGGGGGTGGCTTTAACCACCGGTTTGCCCTTTATGACGGGGTGCTGATCAAGGATAATCACATTGCCGCGGCGGGCGGAATAACCGCTGCCTTGAAGAAGGCGCGTGCATTTATTCCCCACACGCTCAAGATCGAGGTCGAGGTCAAGGACAGCGCGGAGCTGCAAGAGGCGCTTCAGGCCGGGGCAGATTCGATACTCCTTGACAACATGGATGTTTCCGGGATCGCTGCCGCAGTCGAGATTGTCCAGGGCAGGATTCCCCTGGAGGCGTCCGGCAACATGACGCTCGAGAGGATTCGCCAGGTAGCGGAAACAGGGGTTGATTTCATTTCAGTGGGGGCCTTGACCCACTCAGTTCGGGCTGCCGACATATCTTTGAATATAGTTGAAACGGCTGGCCAAGGTCGGTGAGCACAAAAAAGGCGGCGTTCATGGGTGAATCCGGACTGGACATATCCTCGTTGAGAGAGCGGCTGCGTGGTTTCAAGACAGGCTTTCCTCTTTACTATTTTGAAAATGTCGATTCCACAAACGCTGTTGCAATGCGGCTTGCGCAGGAAGGGGCAGCAGAGGGGACGATGGTGCTCGCTGATTGCCAGACCGCCGGCCGAGGGCGCCTGCAGCGGGAATGGCAGTCTCCTGCCGGGTGCAACCTTTATTTTTCCCTTATTCTCCGTCCGGGAATTGCAATTGCCAAGGCGGTCCAGATAACTTTTCTGGCGGGTGCTGCGGTTGCGGACACCATCGAGACCTTTTGTCCGGAAGGCGTCGAGAGCAAATGGCCCAATGATGTTTTGATCCGCAGTCGCAAGGTGTGCGGCGTTCTGTCGGAGCTCAGGACGAAGAATGGAAGGATGACGGCAATCGTAGGCATCGGCATCAACGTAAATATGAAAAGAGACGATTTTGCCCATGAATACAGGCAAATGGCCACTTCGCTTTTAGAGGAGACCGGGCGTCGGCACTCCCGCGAGGAGGTGCTGTGCAGTTTCTGCACCAATTTCCAGCGCTGGTATGAACTTTTTCTTGGCGAGGGATTTGGGCCGATTCGGCAGAACTGGCTTTTCCGAACGAAAATGGTGGGGAAAAACGTCAGGATTCTTTTCGGTACCGAGATAAAAGAGGGAGTTGTCTCCGGCCTGGACGAGGATGGGGCGCTGCTGCTTGCCGGCGCGACAGGCGCCGTCGAGAGGATAATCGCCGGCGACGCAACAATCATAAGGGAGTGAGGACATGCTTCTGGTTATGGACGTGGGAAATACCAATACGGTGCTTGGCCTCTATGACGGCGAAGAACTGGTTCACGACTGGCGGATCAGGACGGTTATCGACCAGACCCTGGACGAATATGGCATCCTGATTCTGAACCTCTACAAAAACAGCAAAATCAGTTCCAAGGCGATAACGAACATCATTATCTCCTGTGTTGTTCCCCCGATGCTTAACATTCTGGAACCGCTCTGCCTGAAATATTTCGGGATAAAACCCCTGATCGTCGGTCCCGGGATTAAAACAGGAATGCCGATTTTCTACGACAATCCCCGGGAGGTCGGCGCCGACAGGATTGTCAATGCCGTTGCCGCCTTCGAGAAATACCACAGGGAAATGATCGTTGTTGACTTCGGTACCGCGACGACCTTTGACTACATATCGGCCAAAGGCGAATATATGGGAGGGTGCATCGCTCCGGGCGTAATGATTTCGAGCGAGGCGCTCTTCGAGCGGGCCGCGAAGCTGCCCAGAGTTGAGCTTTGCAAGCCGCGTCTTGTCGTCACCAAGGATACCGTAAGCGCGATGCAGGCGGGGATTATGTACGGTTACGCAGGCCTCGTGGATGGGATTGTGGAGAGGATCATGGCGGAAATTGATTCGGCGCCCCTCGTTGTGGCGACTGGGGGGCTGGCAAGGCTGATTGCCGGAGTCGCGCGAAGCATCGAGGTCGTGGATGACATGCTGACGATCGAAGGATTGCGCATTATCTTTCAGCGAAATATGAAAAAAAGCGATGCTTAATGTCGGTCTGACGGGGGGGATAGCGAGCGGGAAATCAACGGTTGCCCGGATACTGGTTGAAAAAGGGGCGCTGTTGATCGATCTGGACGAGCTGGCCCATGAGGTGGAAGCGCCCGAAGGGGAAGTCTGGAAAAAGATTGTACACCACTTTGGGGAAGGGGTGCTGAGTGCGGAGCGAACGATCGATCGCCGGAAGCTGGGGGCAATAGTTTTTGCCAATCCCGCCCGGTTGAAGCTGTTAAACCAACTGGTTCACCCGGCGGTTTTTGAGGCATGGCAGGGGCGTCTGCGCGAGCTGCGCCAGGCAAGCCCCGCGGCTATCGTCTTGTCGGCAATCCCGCTCCTCATTGAATCAGGCATGGTGGATTTGGTTGATCTTGTCCTTCTCGTCTATCTTCCGCCTGAAAAACAGATAGCGAGGCTGATGCAGCGAAATGGCTACAGCCTGCAGGAAGCAAAAGAGCGAATTGCCTCTCAGATGGCGCTTGAAGAAAAGATGCGCCATGCCGATATTATTGTCAATAATGAGGGTTCTGAAGAGGAAACGGCAAGAGAGCTCACCAATATCTGGGAAGAGTTAAAAAAGAGAGAAAAGGAGGTAGGCTGATCCGTTCGTGTGTGCTTTATGAGCACTATGGTGCAAATAACGCACTAAATGTGTATCGCCTGATCTCGACCAGCGCGCCTTACTCTCTTCAAAATAGCGCAGATGCGACTGGCTTCTGTTAATCATATTATCAATATTAAACTTCGTTTTCAGATAATCGTCATCATTTATAAGTAAATCAGGGCGTCTTTTGAATATTGGCACTTGTATTGCTTATTAACTTTCGATCATTTATGAGCAAGAGAGTATTGTACTCCATTACGCTGTGGTTTAACGTAGTTCAGAAGAAACCTTGCGGGTTGCTGGTTCTGATCAATTACGGTATTCCGGGAAGGGTAGTGAAGCGAAGCGAGTGCTTCCCCCTGTTAATGGGATGCCGGTTTTTATTTTTATTTGAATTCAGGAGGTAGGTATGGCGCGACTGCACGAATATCAGGGTAAGGCGTTGTTTAAAAAGGCAGGAATGCCTATTCCCCGGGGGGATGTCGCCAAAACGCCCGAAGAGGCGGCCAGCATTGCCGAAAAGATTGGGAAACCGGTTGTTGTCAAGGTTCAGATCTGGACGGGAGGACGCGGCAAGGCGGGAGGGGTGAAATTTGCCGACACCCCCGCGGAGGCGAAAAAGGTTGCCGCGGAGCTTTTGGGGGCAACGATAAAGGGGCTTTATGTGGAAAGCGTGCTGGTCGAGGAAAAGCTTGCCATCGACCGGGAGTATTATGCGGGGATTATCGTCAATGCCAGCGCCGATGCCCGCTGTCCGGTAGTGATGTTCTCCACGGAGGGCGGCATGGACATCGAGGCGGTTCCCCACGACAAGATAGCCTTGATGAACGTTGATGTGATCAGGGGCTTCAGGATCTACGATGCGCTTAATCTTGCCAATAAACTCAATGTGCCGAGCGCCCACATTGCCCAGGTTGCCAAACTCATGGTTGGACTCTATGAAACCTTCAAGAATTACGGGGCGCGTCTGATTGAAATAAATCCGATGGTAGTCACGAAGGCCGGGAAGGTGCTCGCCAGCGATTGCCGTATTTCTATCGACGATTCCTCCGTCATTCGTCATCCCGAGCTGGGTATCGATGTCGCCCGCGAGGCCTCCACGCCCCCGACCGAACTGGACAAGATTGCCTGGTGGGTAGAGGAAAACGACCTGCGGGGCACCTGTTATTTTGCCGAGATGAATAATGAAATAACGGATAAAGAAGTGGTCGGCACGATTGGCTACCACGGCATGGGTGGCGGTGGGGCAATGCTGGGAGTTGATGGACTGAACAAGCAGGGTTTGAAGGTTGCCGATTTCGCCGATACCAGCGGCAATCCGCCCGCCTCAAAGGTTTATCGCGCGGCGAAGCTGGTTTTTTCTCAGCCGGGGATTGACGGATATATGCTGGGCGGCTTCATGGCGGCCAATCAGGAGCAGTGGCATCACGCCCACGGGGTAGTCAAGGCCCTGCGTGAGGAAATGCCCAAACGTCCCGGTTTCCCGGTTATTCTGCTTTTGGCGGGAAATAAGGAAAAGGAGTCGCTGGAGATCCTGCGCGAGGGGACAAAGGACCTGAAGGCGCGCATCCGCATCTACGGCGGAGAGCGCGTCTATGATACCGTCGGGCTTGCCGCGGAGATGAAGGAAATGGTTCTGGAATACAGGAAGGAACAAAAGGGGTAAAGGAGGCAGCCCATGGAATTTCAGGAAAAAACAATAAAAATCATCATCGATGAGATCAAGTGCCGGGATTGCGCGACTAAGGCGTGTATCGCGGCATGCAAAACCTATGCGCGGGGGATTCTGGTTCTGACGGAAGCCGGAATTCCGTCTGTCAAGGGAGACGCCTTGCGTCTGGGAACGGAGTGTTTGGCCTGTGAATATGAGTGCAGAGTCAGGGGTAACGGCGCCTTGACTATCGAGGCGCCGACGCCGGGGTTGGAAGAGTACCGGCTCAAGATGGGAATATCTTAAATCCAGGAAGGTGGTGAAAATATGGCTATCCTGCTTACGAAAACAACAAAGGTGGTGGTTCAGGGGATCACCGGCCGGGAAGGGTCGATGCGCGCCCGATTCATGAAGAATATGGGGACGAATGTCGTTGCCGGCGTTACCCCCGGTCGCGGCGGCGAGGAAGTTGAGGGAATCCCCGTTTACAATACGGTGAAGGATGCGGTCAAAAATCATGGCCTGTTCGATGTATCGGTGACCTTTATTCCGGGGACGGGTTTGAAGGATGCCGTCTTCGAGGCCCTCGATGCGGATATCAAGTGGATCGTCATGCCGGTGGAGCGCGTGCCGCTGTACGATATCCTCGAGATGGTCGCCTATGGGAAGCAAAAAGGGGCGATGCTCCTGGGCCCCGGCTCGATCGGGGTAAATTCTCCCGGGGTGGGCGCCCTGGGCTGGCTGGGGGGATCGGTCGAATTTGCGACGCAGCATTTCGTTCCTGGCCACGTAGGCGTTATCTCCCGGAGCGGCGGGCAATCGGGAACGCTTCCCTATGTAATCCACCAGGCAGGATTCGGCGTCAGCACAGTCATCCATGTCGGCACTGAACCGGTGACCGGGATGTCGTTTGCCGATGTGCTGCCGCTTTTTCAGGAAGATCCGGATACGGATGCGATGGCGATTTTCGGGGAGATGGGGGGCCATCACGAAGAGGAAGCGGCGCAGCTGGTCCGTTCCGGAAAGTTCACCAAACCGATTATTATTTACGTTTCCGGGGCCTGGGCGCCCGCCGGGATGAAATTTTCCCACGCCAGCGCGATCGTCGAGCGGGGAAGCGGTTCCACCCAGGACAAGATTACCAGACTTAAAGAAGCGGGCATTATCGTTGTGGACAACCCCAATGAAATTCCCCAGAGGCTCAAGGAACTCAAGCAACAGGGAAAACTGAGATAAACAACTTATAAACGAAAGGAGCAATTATTATGACAGTAATGAGATCGGTATTTTATATCCCCGGCAACAACGAAAAGATGGTCGGCAAGGCGCCGGAGACCGGCGCGGACATTGTTACCCTCGATCTGGAGGATTCCGTTCCGCCCGCCGAAAAGGTGCGGGCGCGCGAGGTGGTAAGGGAGAATCTGAAATTTGCCGGAACCGGCGGCTCCAAGGTGTATGTCCGGATCAACAACTGGGAAACCCTGATGACCAATGACGATCTGGAAGCGGTTGTTCATGAGGGGCTCGCCGGCGTCTGCCTGGCGAAAACCGGCGAGCCGGACAATGTAAAGCGTTTGGACTGGAAACTCGAGGAGCTCGAAAGAAGGCGCGGCATTCCGGTTGGAACAGTAGCGATTCAGCTTTTGATCGAGACGGCCAAGGGGATGATCCATGCATACCATTCCGCCGTTGCGAGCAAGCGGGTCAACTCCCTGATCTTCGGGGCGGTGGATTACACGAAGGATATGCGGGTGAAACTAACCTCCGAGGGCACAGAGCAGCTTTATGGCCGTTACTTTACCGCCGTGGCCGCCCGCGCCGCCGGTTGTGTTGCGATTGACTGCCCTTTTGTCGATTTCAAGAATATGGAGGCGTTTGAAAAGAGCGTTCTCGAAGGTCGGCAGATGGGGTATGAGGGAAGAATGCTGATCCATCCCAGCCAGATTGAGCCCTCCCACAAGCTTTACATGCCTTCCGCCGATGATGTCGTCTGGGCAACCGGCGTCGTGAAGGTATTCGAGGAAGAGGGCCTTGCCAAAGGCGCCGCCGCTGTTTCCTTCAACGGCAAGATGGTTGATACGCCGGTCTATGATAATGCCCGGCAGATTCTGGCGACGATGAAAGAGATTTCCGAGATGGAAGCAATGCGCAAGAAGTAATGAGGGCGACGGAGTGATTTCTTTTAGGATACGAAATAATAGCCGATTGGGCCAATGTTTTTTCCCCCTGTTCTATCGGGAAGGAACGGCTGTTTGGTAAAGAGGGGCGAAGTGATACTGGTTATTTAGTTATCGCTTCGCTCTTTTCCAATTCAACGCAGCAGGTTATGTTGGTATGTCGCTGATTGTTCATAGGGCTTCTGTGTTCAGGGATAACGGGCTCGCAAAAAGTCGCAAATTCCCTCCCCCGTGCAGGGGGAGGGGCAGGGTGGGGGTGATAAGGGGCTGTATGTCCGGATGTAATTTTTCCCCCCCCTTAATTCCCTCCGTTGGGGAGGGGAAAATTGACTTCTGATGAGTTCATCAGGGATGGCTTGTAGCAAATGACCTTAAGAGGGATCGTCATGGAAAAAGAAAGAATCATTACCGAACTGGAAAAAATAGTCGGAAAAGACGATGTGCTGACATCGGAAATGGAGCTGCAGATATACGGCTATGATGCCTCCCTGATCAAGGGGAAGCCCGACTTTGTAGTTATTCCGGAGTCGGCGGCAGAGGTTTCCCATATCGCGCAGTTCGCCCATCAAAATGATATTCTGTTGATTGCCCGCGGTTCCGGCACGTCGCTGAGCGGTGGTCCGGTTCCGAGCAAGGGCGGCATCGTGATGCTGATGACCAGGATGAACCGGATACTGGAAATTGATCTCGAAAATCAGCGGGTTGTTGTAGAACCGGGGGCAATTACGCTTGATATCAAAAACGCAGTGGCGAAACTCGGTTATCTCTATCAGCCGGATCCGGCGAGTGAAAAGGCGACGACAATCGGTGGGAATCTGGCGGAGAATTCCGGCGGGCCGCTCTGTTTCAAATACGGCGTTACCAGCAACCACGTGCTTGGCGCCGAGGTGGTGCTGGCCGATGGCCAGATAATCAAGCTCGGCGGAAAAGCACTCGACAATCCCGGGTTCGATCTGATCGGTCTGATAACCGGTTCCGAGGGCACACTGGCGATTGCCACCAAAATCATTTTGCGCATCATGCCGAAAAACGAAGCGGTCAAAACGCTGCTCGCTATTTTCAATACCGTTGAAGACGGGGCCAATACGGTGTCCGGGATCGTCAAGGCGGGAATGGTGCCGGCGACGCTGGAGATGATGGATAATGTGGCTATAAACGCCGTCGAGTCCTTCTTCAAGATAGGACTGCCGATTGATGCGGCGGCGATGTTGCTGATTGAGCTCGACGGTTTGCAGGATGGGTTGGGCAGGCTTGCGGAACAGGTTGTCGCTATTTGCAAGGCAAATAATGTCCGCGATGTAAAGCTGGCGAAAACCAATGCGGAGCGCGATCAGCTCTGGATGGCGCGCAAGGGGGCCTTCGGCGCTACGGGCCGGCTGCGGCCGAACTATCTTGTCAACGACGGCACTGTTCCCCGGACAAAACTTCCCGAGACGCTCCGGCGCGTCGGCGAGATTGGCAAAAAGTACGATGTCCAGATAGCCAATGTGTTCCATGCCGGCGACGGCAATCTGCACCCGCTTGTCCTGTTTGATGAAAGGGACAAGGATGAACTGGCCAGGGTGCACAAGGCTGCCTTTGAGATCATGCAGTTATGCGTCGAAATGGGGGGAACGATTACCGGCGAGCATGGCGTCGGGGTGGAAAAACTGGCCGCTCTGCAGTTGCAGTTTTGTTCAGAGGATATCGCCGCGCTTGCGAATGTCAAGATGACCTTTGATCCTGAAGGCGTCCTGAACCCCGGCAAGCTGAATCTGATGGCAAGTGAAGCCTGCGGAGCAAAGGAGATTGCTTATGCCGAGAACTGATAATCATGTTGATGTTTTCCGTGAGATTGTCGGAGAAGCCAATGCTGTCGCCGATCAGGACAAACTGAAGGCCCTGGCGGTGGATGGCGTTATGCCCGGGTTGATCGTTTCTCCTGGAACAATTGCTGAAACGTCAAGGGTCATGGCTGCCGCCCACGGGCTTGGTCTGACAGTGCTTCCCACGGGAGGCGGCACAAAGATGTCGCTGGGCGGCATCCCTAAAAGGGCTGACTTGCTCCTCTCTACGAAGAGGATGAACGGCTATGCCGATTACGATATTGCCAATCTCACCATTGAAGTGGAATGCGGGGCAACGGTAGCCGAGGTACAGGCAAAATTGAGCGCGGAAGGCGAGGGCTATTTCCTGCCGCTCGATCCGCCCCATTCACAGAAGGCGACGATCGGCGGGGTTGTCGCAACTAACTCCAACGGGCCCAGGCGGCTTCTCTACGGGGGGCTGCGCGACATAATCCTGGGCAATACCGCGGTGCTTGCCAACGGGGATATCGTCCATGCCGGCGGCAAGGTGATGAAAAACGTCGCCAGTTACGATCTGACCAAGCTGATGATCGGTTCCCTGGGATCGCTGGGGTTGATCTGTCGGACGACCTTTCGGATTTATTTGAAGCCGGAGTCGGCGGCAACCCTTTTTCTTGCTTTTGCCAGCCTGAAGGATGCCGACGCGTTTTTCCACAAGGTGCTCCCGTCGTTCTACTACCCGGCGGCGCTGGAACTCATGAACCCCGCAACAGTCGCCGCGTGCCGGGGAATGGTTCCGCTTTCCGGCAATTACATCATCGCTGTCGGGCTCGAAGGGATCGTCGAGGCGGTGGAGCGGCAAATCGCCGATATGACGGAAATGGGCCTCAAGGCAGGGGCGCAGGGAACGAGCTTGCTCAAAGTTGACGGGCATCGGGATTTCTGGATTGCGTATGGTGATTTTACGGATGAATTGACGAAGAACCATCCCGATCTGGTTGTGCTCAAGGCGAATTTTGTCATTTCCCGAGGGACGGAAATGATGGCAGACGCGGAAAAGGTTGCGCAAAAAGCGGGGTTCGAATGCGCGCTTTCGTGCCATGCCGGAAGCGGAATCCTTACCACGGCGATTCTGACCGGCCGGGAGGCGGGGGCGAAAAAGGAGGCGATCGTTAAGCTAATCGGGGAGATGACCGAGGAGGCAGTGAGAAACGACGGGAATCTCGTTGTGGAAAAAGCTCCGCGCTTTATCAAGGAAAATGTGTCGGTCTGGGGAAAGATTGGCGATGATGTCGGACTGGCAAGGGGGCTCAAAGAAAAATTCGATCCGACCGGCGTTATCAATCCGGGCCGTTATGTCGGCGGAATATAGAAGGCAGGAAAGTGAGGGAAACGCTTATTATGGAACAGCAGGCATTGCTCGGCAATGATACGGCGGAAAACGTTTATCATTGCATAAAGTGTGGGTTATGCTCGGCCCACTGTCCGGTTTATCGGGAAATCCGTATGGAACATGCCAGTCCCCGCGGCAAGGTGCAGATTACAAAAAAAATGCTGGAAAACGACCTGAGCCTGACAGAGGAGGTCAAAAAGGCGTTTTTGTCAACCTGCCTTCTCTGTGGTTCCTGCGTTGCCAATTGCCCGAGCGGCGTCGATCAGGTGAGCCTGTTTTCCGGCGTTCGCTGGCGCGCAATGCAAAAATACGGCGCCGACTGGCGCAAGCGGGCGATGTTCAGCGTGCTATCCAGTCGCTGGATGATGTCGGCCTCGGCTACGCTTGGCGAGTGGGCGCGGCGCAATTTCGGCGGGGCCTGGATTGAGTCCAGGCTCAATGCCGGTGCTCTTTGTGTCGAACGGATTCCGCCGCTGAATGAAAAGCCCTTCAACGAGATGGTGCCGGAGGTGGTTCAACCCCAAAAAGGGAAGACGAATGCCAGGGTGTTGTACTTCCACGGCTGCGCCACCAAGTACCTCTACGGCGACGTCGGCTTGGCGGTGGTCGATGTTTTGGGTAAGATGGGAGTAGAGGTAATCATCCCGAAGGATCAGGGATGCTGCGGGTTGCCGGTATTCTTTTCGGGAGAGCGGAAGGCCTCAATCGAGGTAATCCGGGAAAATCTGCGTCTCTTTGCGCGGGACGATGTGGATGCGGTGATCATTGACTGCGCCACCTGCAGCGCCTCGTTAAAAAATGAGTACCATCCTATTTTAAAGGAGCTGCAGGAGCTGGGTGAAGACGTGACTGACCAGGAGCTGAAGGCCGCAGCGCTGCTTTCGGCCAAGGTTCAGGATGTCAGTCTTTTCATCGATTCTCATAAGGAGTGGCTCCCGGCGATGAAGCCGGCCGGCGAAAAGATCAGGGTTACCTATCACGATCCCTGCCATCTGGCGAAAGGCCAGAAGGTGAGCGCACAGCCGAGGAATCTGCTGAAGTCGATTCCGGGCGTGGAATTTGTGGAAATGAACGGGGCGATCGACTGTTGCGGCGGCGGCGGTTCTTTTCAGATCGACTATCCGGAGATCTCGGCAAAGATCACCAAGCGCAAGACCGACAATATCGAGGCGACGAAGGCGCAGTTTTGTGCGACCGGTTGCCCCGGATGCAGTCTGACCATTTCCAACCACCTCGATCCGGCGATCAAGGTGGTCCATACGGTGCAGCTATTGCAGAAGGCCCTGCAATAATTTTTAAACGATGAGGCAATTGCAAAACTATTTGTCATTCCCGAATGCTTCTATCGGGAATACGGTTTTTCAAGCAGTTAGAACCAGATTCCCGCTTAAAATCATTGCGGGAATGACAGAATGTGAGAGTTTTGCAATTGCCTCCGATGTCATTTGGTTTTGACGTCCGGTCAATCTAAGGCTTGACGCAGCCTATGACTGATAGTAAGAAGAACGTGGAACGAACGGTTAAGCCAACTTTAAACTCTAAGCTGAAGTGCAGTATGGGGAGTTCCGGTTTTCATGCCGGAATGGAATTGCAACATAACAAAACAAGGAGGAGAGTTATGAGCAAAGTCAAAGAAGAGAAGAATGCGGAACAGGCAAAGGGCGCGGGTAAGGAATCTCGGCGTAACTTTTTGAAGACGGCGGCAGTTGTGGCCGGAGGCGCGGCAGGCGTTATGGGGTTCCCGGGGGTCATGCGTCTTTCCGCGGCGGCGCCGATCAAACTGAAGATGCAGACCGGCTGGGATGCGGGTACAGTCGGGTATGTAAAATTTCAGGACTTCGGGAAGAAGGTTGCCGAAGTGACCGAAGGCAAGTTGCTGGTCGAATGTCTGCCCGCCGGCGCCCTCGTTGGCACCTTCGAGATGTTCGATGCGGTTAAATCCGGGGTGTTCGACGCGATGCACTGCTTCGACGTTTACTGGCCCGGCAAGATCCCGGTGGCCACCTTCCTTTCCTCGTACCCCTTCGCCCTGGATCGCCCCGATCAGTGGGACGTCTGGTACGATGTGCTGGGAGGCAAGGAAATTGCCCGCGAGGCTTATGGCAAGCACAACATGCATTACATCGGGCCGATTCAACACGACGACAACCTGATCCACTCCAAGGTGCCGATCCGTTCTTTCGAGGATTTCAAAGGGAAGAAAATCCGTTATCCGGGTGGAATCATTGCCGACATTTACCGGGCGGCTGGCGTCTCCACGGTGCTGCTCCCCGGCGGCGAGGTCTATCCGGCACTGGAAAAGGGCGTGATCGACGCTTCCGATTATGTCGGATGGGCGATCAACTACAACCTCGGGTTTGCCGAAATTGCCAAGTACATCATCATGGGTCCCGCTTCCACGCCCTGTCTGCACCAGCCTGTTGACTTAATGAGCATCAATATCAACATGAATTCCTGGAAGAAGATCCCCAAGCACCTGCAGGGGCTTCTGGAGATGGCGGTAAAGTGGCATTCCTGGGATCACTACACGGCGATCCAGAAGGCCAACCTCGAAGCGATTCCCAAGTACAAGGCCAAGGGTGTCGAGGTTATTCACCTGAAGGAGTCCGATATCGAAAAATTCCGGAAATTCGCCCCCGAGCTTTGGGTGAAATGGGCAAAGAAGGATCCGCTGGCGATGAAGGCATTCAAGTCCCAGTGGGAATATATGAAGTCGGAAAAGGTGGCCTACTACACCGACAAGGATATGGTGGATAGCAAGGGCAAAAAACTGGTTATCTGATTCCCGTCCCAAGAGGGGGAGGGGGAAAATTTCCCTCTCCCTCATTTTTTATGAAAGGTTTTCAGGGGCTGGACAAAGGATGGCTTACCCCGCGGAAAGGGCGCTGCGACGGCGCGGTTTGTGTGGGCAAAGAACCCGTGCTTTTGCCCAAAAACCTGCAAGGGAACAGGAAAAAGAACAGAGGAAGGTTGATGTTATGGACAAATTGAGGACCTTTATGATGGCCGTCGAGAAGACCAACTTTTTCGTTGGCAGGATGATGGCCTATGTATCGCTGATCTGCGTGGTCGTGATCTCCTTCGAGGTGATTATGCGCTACGTCTTCGGCATGCCGACGAACTGGGGGCATGAAACCATGTTCAGCCTGTTCGCGATGTACTATGTCATGGTGGTGGGCGTCGCCCACTTCTGGCGGGCCCATGTGCGGGTCGATGTGTTCTACGCGACCCGAACTCCCCGGACCAAGGCGATCCTGGATCTGATCACCAGCGTTTTTTTCTATTGCTTTGTTCTGGTCTATATCTGGACCTCCTGGAACTTTTACTGGAGTTCCCAGATGATGAGCGCGGGAAACACGTTGTTCGGCATGGACCTAATCGGCGAGAATTCCTTCACCGACTGGGCGCCGCCCCTCTATCCCGTCAAATTCATGATGCCTTTCGGCGGGGTGCTGCTGCTTTTGCAGGGCATTGTCTGGACCATCCGGGACGCCCATCTGGCCTTTACAGGGAGGGAATTTAAATGAGCATTGAGTGGATAACCATCCTCCTTTTCGGGAGCATGATTTTTGTAATGTTTTTGGGTCTGCCGGTGGCCTTTGCCACCGGATTCGTCGGCATCCTCTTTACGGCGATCTTCCAGGGTCCGTCCGCGGTCAATGTCGTGCCGACGCGGATCTTCGGCCTGATGACCAATTACCTGCTGGATGCCATTCCGCTCTTTATCCTGATGGCGAACATCCTCGAACGCAGCGGGGTCATCGAGGACATCTACATGATGGTTTACCACTGGCTGGGCTGGCTCAAGGGCGGCGTCGCCACGGCGACGGTTGCCGCCTGCACGATGATGGCGGCGATGGCCGGTGTCGTCGGGGCCACAGAGGTGACGATGGGCATGATCGCCCTGCCGCAGATGCTCAACCGCAAGTACGACAAGGGGCTGGCGCTGGGAGGCATTCTGGCCGGCGGCACGCTGGGTATCCTGATCCCCCCGAGCGTCATGCTGATCGTCTATGGCATGGTGGATAATTCCTCCATCGGCCAGCTCTACTCAGGCGCCATCCTGCCGGGTTTCATGCTGGCGGGGATTTACATGATCTACATCACGATCCGCTGCTACATCAACCCCAAGCTCGGTCCCCCCGTCCCCAAGGAAGAGCGGCTCGATTGGGTCGGCCTGTTTAAGGTGGCGCTCCCGATCATTCCCGCCGCGATCCTGATCTTCCTCGTCCTCGGGACGATCGTTGTCGGGATTGCTGCCCCGACGGAGGCGGCGGGCGTCGGCTGTCTGGGGGCCTTTATCATCGCCAAGATCAAGGGGCGCATGCCCTGGAATGAACTCGTTCAGGCGGCGGTTAACACGATCAAGGCCACGGGTATGGTCATGTGGACCATGTTCGGGGCGAACGTCTTCATCGCGCTCTACATCATGGTGGGCGGTGGTGATTTTGTGAACTCCATGCTTCTCGGCTCGGGCCTCGGGAAATGGACAATCCTCTGGATCATGATGTTGATCCTGATCTTCCTGGGGATGTTCATCGACTGGGTCGGGATCATCATGTTGACGATCCCGCTCTTTGGGCCGATCATCCGGCAACTCGGGTTCGATCCGATCTGGTTCGGGGTTCTCTTCGCCGTAAATATGCAGATGTCCTTCCTGACACCGCCTTTCGGCATGTCGCTCTTCTACCTGAAGAGCGTGGCGCCGCCGGGCGTTTCCACGGTGGACGTCTGGAAATCGGCTTTTCCGTTTTTGGGGCTTCAGTTCGTCGGTCTGGTTCTGCTTATGATCTTCCCGGATATCATCCTCTGGGTGCCCAAGGTGCTCATGGGGAACTGAGCGACGCGCAGTTGGCGCAAGTCGTTTTGCAGATAGCGAGGGGTGCGGCGACGGGTTTTTCTCCCGCCGCCGCACCGATTAAAAATAAGGATGCGGCTGTCATTGGATAGAAGGATGGAACAAAAGACTGTTTTTCAAGCCCCTGTGCTTTTTATGGCTGTTTTCTACGGGGTGTTGCTGGTCTGGACCGTTGCCACCGTGCCGCTGATTTACCAGAAGTTTCAGCACGGTGAATTCATGGGAGACAAGCTCTACGCGTTCATGATCGCCTTTTTCTATCTGTTCACCTGGTTCTGGTCCCTGGGTCTGTTTTACCATATATCCCTCGATTTCGAGGGGCAGGTGGTTTTGAAAAGCTTGAGGCGGCGGCTGGAGCTGCCGGCGAAAAATATCCGCGAAGTAGAGGGGTCCCGGTTTTCCGGAGGATTCGGTTTTCTCAAACTCAAGTTGCCGAAGGAGAGCGGTTATTTATTTTGCCACGGAAGAAACAAAGAGTTGGATGAAATTATAGCAGGGATACGCAAAAGGAACCCCCTGCTGAAGATGGTGCGAATATAAAGACCGGTGGGCCTTATCGCTGATCGGTTCCGTAATCAATTAGAAGGAGAAGATGCGATGACGCAGATGTTTACCATTCCCGCCAATACCCTGCTGTTTTTCGGTCTCGGTATTGTGGTTGCTACGATCGGTTTTGTCATCTACGGCTGCCTCAAGGGCTGGGAAAACGTAATGAAGGATTATAAAGAGAAGCAGGATGAAGTGATCATCGATAGTTGAAATCGGCCCCGTCGGTAATTCAGCCTGCTTCGGAAAGTCCTGATTGCGCAAAGGCAGCGAAGTCTTCAGGTGTGTTGAGGTTTGTGAACATATTTCCCTGCGGGTCGAAAGAGCTCAGCGTGGCGGCGGGGATTTCCAGAACCTTGTGGCCAGGGTAGAAGTTTTTTATCTGCAGCCTGTTTTTATCAAGGAGATTCTTAATTGCCGGCAGGCAGGCACGCGAATAAACTGCGCAAAGCGGCTGCAGGCCATCCGGAGGAGAAGGAACAACAATATCGCAGCCTTTCGCCTTTTCTGCCATGTATTCAACAAAACTAATATTTAAAAAGGGCATGTCGCAGGCCATGACGAAGGCGTATTTATCCGGCGCGAAGAAAAGCCCTGTGTAAATGCCGCCCAGCGCTCCTTTTCCCGGAACGATATCGGTAACGATTGTTGCCTCCTTCAGCAGATATTCCTGCGGATTTGAGACGACAATCAGCACGTCCTTAAAAATGTTCCTTAAAAGACGGATGTTTCTGTCAATCAGTCTCTCTTCTGCTATCTTCAAGAACGCTTTGTTCGTTCCCATGCGGCTACTTTTCCCCCCCGCGAGAATCACCCCGGTCATTTTCTGTTCCATAGTTGCGCACTCTCGATATTGATCTGATTACGTTTCTTTTTGCTTCCCAACTCTTCCTGAATAAGCTTCACTAACGCTGCATTGACGCTCGATCCTTCTTTTTTTACCTGTTCTCATGGTATTTACGGTAACGGGCGTCAAGGATAACCACCTGACCGCTATCCGCCTCCGAGCGGATCAGGCGGCCGATGCCCTGGCGGAGTTTGATCGCCGTTTCGTAACGGTAGCGCTGCCAGTACTCCCTTTCGGTCAGGATGTTGCGGCGGGCGATCTGCAGCGGGTCCTGCGGGTGAGGAAAGGGAAGCCTGGTGATAACGACCTGGGTCAGCGTGTCGCCGGGAAAATCCACCCCGAACCAGAAAGAATCCACGCCGAAAAGGACGCTTTCCCGGATCTCCCGAAATTCATCGACCAAAGCGAGCGTGGAAACGCCGCTTTCCTGAAGGAGAAGGGGGTAGCCGGAAGCGCGGATATCGTCGCCGATTCGTGCCGCTATTTCCTTGAGATCTCCGTAGCTTGCAAATAAAACGAGGGTTCTTCCCCGATTTTCGCGGACAAGCCCGGGAAGCAGCTCCGCGACCCGGGACAGCCAGAATTCCTTGCTTTCATAAGCTCCGCTGAGGGCCTCCGGAGGCACGCTGATTACAAAGGCGTCGGGCGCAAAAGGGGAGGGGATCGCCTCAAAACGAAAATCCCGCCCCTGTTTGTTATTCCCTCGGCAAGGATGTACGTCCAGGCCTTCATTCTCGCGGAGGCGGGCAAGCGCAGCTTCCTGATCATAATCCGGAACAGGGCTGGATGCCGGCTCCAGTCCGGCAGCGCAATTTTTGCCATTTTCACCTGCCGGAGCAATATCATCGCCATTAACCTTTGTTTGCCGAGCATCTGTCATGTTTTTGGTCAGCTCCTGCTGAAGAACTCTACGCTTGTCGGCGCTGGAAGGATCTTCCGGATTTGTTCCGGATGATGGGGCTTTCTTTGGCGACATGCCGGCAATACTCATGAAGCCGGCGAAGCTCTCATTCTGACGAAGAGTGGCCGAGGTGAAGATCACGCTGTCCCAGATTTTGTAGAGGTGAGTGCGGAGAATGTCCGCCACCTCTACCGCCTGAGTGGAAACGCTCCAGTGGTGAACGTAAAGCACCGCCGCGGTTACATATTCAGGAGATTCGCAGGCGTCGGCGATGGCCTTTATGGTATCGCCATATTCCTCCATGTCCTGCAGCGCCGTCCTCAACCGTTCGAGGGTCCGGGGGCGGATGCCGAGCTGCCGGCATGATTCATCGTCCTTTAAAAATGAGAGGCAGACCGCTATTTTTTTGAGGGCTTTCCGTAGATCGAGAAGCTGGCAGTTCAAGCGCCCTTTTCGGAAGGAGGGATATTCCGCGGGGATGATAGTTGCCTTGCCGCCAGCGAGAGCACCCCGAACTGACGAGATAACTGAAGAAAATGCCGACATTTCTTCGCGAAGAACATTAATTGCGTCAAGCGCTTCGCCGGCGGCCTTCACGCCGGGGCTTTCCTGGGAAGGCGGGATGCGCCGGAGCGCCGTTTCGATATAGGTTGCGGAGTCGGAAATCTCGCGCGACGAGACCTCCAGCGCAAAGGCGCCGCGGACGGCCTGTTCGAAATGATTGGCCTCGTCGATGATGCAGTTCCCGAAAATTCCCGCCAAGGCCCCATCCTTGTTCAGCAAGGCCAGCTTGTGGTGATTGGTGATTATAAGACGGGCGTTCAGGGCCTCGGCGACGATTACCTGGGCCGGGCAGCGTAAATGGTGGCGGGAGCAGCCGCTGCGGGCCGATATTTCATGCTGGAGGCGGCGGAAAAAAAAGCCGTCGTTGAGATGAAAGCGGATTCTTTCTCCGGTTGTCTCGCCGCCCACCTGCCGGAAATAATATATTTTATTGACAAAATAGAGCCACAACAGCAATCTGCTTCCAAAAAGCGCCTCTTCATAGAGATGGTCGAGTTTCTCGGCGCACAGGTAGTTCGATTTGCCCTTCAACATCGCGACCGGTATTTTTTTGTAGGTCGGCTTGAGGGAGGCGGCAAGCGGGAGCTCTCGCCGGACGAGCTGTTCCTGGAGGTTTTTCGTGTAGGTGGAGATAGCTATGCGGGCGCCAGGGTTTTTTGCCAGAAACTCCATGGTGGGAATCAGGTAGCCCTGGGTTTTTCCGGTCCCTGTTCCCGCCTCGATTGTGAGCACCTCGCGCTCGTTGAGGGCGGTTGCCACGTGCTTGGCGTAGGCGATCTGCGGGGGGCGAATTACGTAGTTTTTCGTCTTCGCCGAGAGCGCCCGATAGATATCTTCAATATGGGGCAGGGAAACCTTTTTTCGCCTTTCCTCGGGAACGGGAACAGGTATTTTGAGCGGGGCCTTTTCCAGAAAACCTTTCCAGTCGTCCGTTTCGTCGCCGCTGCCGGGGTTGAAAAGCTCTCCGAAATAATTTTGAAAGTTGCTGTTCAGGCCGATAAAAAGATCGCCGAAGAGGGTTTCACTTTTTCGGAGGTAGAAACGCAGGGCCGCGGCCGGGGGGAATTCCGCCGGATTGAGAATAAAACCGGATAGATGTTTGAGCAGCTCGACTGAAAGAAGGAGCGCCTCTTCGGCGCTGAAGGAAAACTTCTCCCGCTTTTTCCCGTGCAGGTATTCCCACAGGGATTTAAGCGAGGCGGTGTTGGCATGGGGCAGAAAGAATTCGGCGGCGAACCGCAGATCGACCACGCGGGGGTTCCCGTAAACCGCCAGCAGCGACTCTATTTCCTCCCGCGGATTCAGCGTGACAACGATATTTGTTTCCCGAAACAGGGGGAAGAGAAAAGCGGCGACATCGGCAAAGGTAGGGGCGCCCTGCAGGATATCGCGGGAGACGCCCGAGAGGCGATAGTCCCGCTCCGTCGTTTTTTTGTACCGTACCGGCGACGAGAACGGTTCCCCTTCACCCTTGGGAGAGAGCGGCTGTGCGGCTATCTGGTAGATGCGGCTGCCTTCGTCTTCATCCTTTCCGCAATGGGCGAAAAGACAAATGATATTTGATATTTCCCCATTGTATGGGAGAAGCATTAAACAGCCTTTCTTGCTGAAACATTAATTTTTTCCAAGACTGCCATTTTCCCTTGCTTCATCCGTAATTTACCAGCAAGGCAAGTATAGCATGGAGCGTTGCGCTGATAAAGAGGATTATCCCCACTCTCTTTGCCGCCAAGTATTGGCATGTATGGAATCCTCCTGAAATTGATTGCTAAGGCAATGCTTTTTCAGGGCAGGATTATCGTCGCTTTGCTAAAAGTGGCGCCGCAGAGTCAGGTAAAAACTGACGTCCGGCGCGGTTCCGACGGCAATGTCTTCTCCCACGCCGACATCGAGGGATGTTTTGTCCGATAAGAAAAGCGTCCCGCCGGCGATCAACTGAACTGAATTGGCAGATATTTCTTTCAGATCACTGTCGCGATAAAAGGGCGTGTGGGCATCCGCCTGCACCTTCAGCCCCAGCCAGGGGAGAGGAGTCTTCCACCCTAAGCCCAGGCTGCCGAAGACGACCCAATTTTTCTGTTGCTCGGCCAGCACCTTGCCCTTTGTCATGTAAAGCGCGCCCAAAGAGCCGTAAGTGGTCCATTTGCCGAACTCAAATTTGGCTTCCGACCCCCCTGTCAGCGACAACGCGATGTCCGTACTGCCGCTTCCCTGGAGGCAATCGCTTTCGCCAGTGGGCAGTTTGAGACTGATGTTTAAGGCCAATCCGTCTTTATCCTGGTCTCCAGACTGGTACAGTTGCCAGGCGCTGGTCAAGGAGATGTCGCCCACGCCGGAATCAGCAGAATCAACACGCAGGCGGGTGACGCCGTCGCGGCGATATAGATAGAGCAAACGATTGTGCGGCGCCAGATCCCTGCCTCCCTGCGGAAGGCCGACGGCGCCATGGTAGCTCTCAATGAAGCTGTCCCCAAAACCCCCGCTTTGAGAGATATAGGGGATGTTTACACCTACCTCCCAGCGGGGCAAAAGACCGTGCCTTGCCATCAAGGTAAACTTGGTCGTTTCTCCATCAAGGATGATTGCCTCCCGCGTATTGTCATTGGTTGTGTAATTGCTCGATAATACGGCATTAACACCTACCTCTGTTTGCCCCGGCGCCATGACGATGAAATTTCCCGTACCGGGCAGCCCAAAGATTCCCACCAGGGGACTTTGATTGATGCTGGCAAAAGGCGCCATCTCGCTGGCGGCGGCAGGGTTGGGTAAAGTCAGCCCGAACAGGCAGAAGGCGATTAAAGCAACGATATCAATCTTTTTTTGCATGTTAACTCCTTGATAATGGTTTGTTTTCTTTGGCCTGGGGTATAGGTGGGCTGCTTTTTCTTGTCAAGGGATATTTTTATCTTCTTGAAAGTTTTCGGAAGCGGGTCTAAAAGCGGCGGGGAAGGGAGGTTGAGTTTTTCAGTGGAACGTTATCAGATTGAGGATGTGGAGATATTGTTTGACTGCGCCGGGAGGGATGACTGGGGCAAGTTCAGCTTTCCCGTCTGGTACGGCATACCCGTCAAGATCAAATGGCGCGGATATCGTTTTGATTTCAATCTGCGCGGGGGGTGGAAATGGATCACGGGCGGGCATGGCGTCTGGCCCGACGCCCAGGAGATGTTGAAGCGAACCGACAAAAACGGACTGATTTATTATGGCGTTGAAGACTACGCCGATTATGATCTCATCAAGAACTTCTATATACCCTACAACGGCGTCTATAATTTTGATCTTTTTCCGGTTAATCCACTGAAAGCAGGCCATGTAAAGCAGGCTTTGCGGTCTGTTTGCGAACTTGCCAAAGAGGCGGGCAGGCTTTCCGGGACGGCGGCTGGCGGGCGGGCCCGTGATTTCTTGCTCAAGGTTGCCGCCTGCGATCGGGAGGGACTGGCCGTCGAGGCTGAGCTCCTGTACCGCATCATGGGAACAAATCTGCCGGTGCTTCCCCCGGATACGATCGATGTCGATTATGAGGTTATTCCTCTTATTGTTACCGATGGTTGCGACTATAACTGCCGGTTTTGCACATTCACGGCGCATGATTCCCTGCAGGTGCGCAACAGGGAAAATATCCGTCAGCAGATAAGCTCTTTGAAAGATTTCTATGGAGAGGACCTGATAAATTATAATTCAATCCTTCTGGGGCAAAACGACGCGCTCGCGGGAGGGGAAGAAATCCTGATCACCGCGGCAAGCCTGGCCTATGAAGGGTTGAATCTTGCCTCATCCTTTCACAAGGGGCCCGCCAATCTTTTTTTCTTCGGCAGCGTTGATCCCTTTCTGAAGGCGAAAAGCTCCCTGTTCGACGCACTCGACAATTTGCCCTTCCGGACGTTTCTCAATATCGGGCTGGAGTCGTTTGATCAGGAAACGCTGTCAATTTTGGGAAAGCCGCTTACCGCCGAAAAAACGAAGGAGGCCTTTCGGAAAATGATGGCGGTAAACAGGGGCTGGCAGAGGGTCACGGTCAGTTGCAATTTTGTTTTGGGAGGCGAGCTGCCGCAAGCTCACAAGGAAGGAATAAAAAAAATGCTCTCCGCAGAGACGACGGCCCGAGATCGGGGCACGGCTTTTCTTTCCCCGCTTTTCGGAAGGGCACAGAGAAGAAAAATAATCAATGAGTTTGTAGAGATAAAAAGAAGCTCCCCTTTGCCGGTTTTTATCTATCTGGCGCAGAGACTATGAAAAGGGCAGCTTTCAGCCTTTTTTACGTGATTCCAGAAACAAGCTGATCGCTGCTTGCAATTCTTCTCCGGCAAGCAGGGTTGACTGATGATAAGCCTCCAAGGCGAGGGCCGAAGCAAGGTCGGTATCACAGCCCTTTTCCAGCGTTTCCTTGATGGAGCTCATGGCCTTCGCTGATTTTGAGGCGAGTCTGTCAATCAGCAGCTTTGTTTCTGTGTCGAGTTCGGAATCCGGCACGGATTTGTAGATAAGCCCGAGGGCGGCAGCCTCTTTACCGCTGATTACATCTCCGAGAAGGGCCAGTTCCTTGGCCTTGGCCATCCCGACCAGATGGGGGAGGAAATAGGAAGCTCCGCCATCTAAGGATATGCCCAGATTGACGAACGCCTCGCAGAATCTTGCCTCATCTGCGGCAACGACAAAATCGCCCGCCAGCGCCAGCCCGCAGCCGTAGCCGTAAACATTCCCCCTTACCTTGCAGATAACGGGCTGGGGAATTCTTTTGATGGCAAGGATAAGTCCTCCTGCCGTGTTTTTCATAAACTGAAATGACTGCGCGGGATCGGCGGAGGCGCCCAGCAGAGACATATCCGCCCCCGTCGTAAAATTTCCGCCGGCACCCTGGAGCAACACGACACGGATGTCCGGATCTGCTCCAACCTCTGCGAAAGCGGCTAACAGCGTGGACATGGTTTCGGCGGTCAGAGCATTCATCACCGCGGGCCGATTGATGGTTATTGTCGCTAAGCCATTTTCCCGGCTGATCAGCACTTGGTTTTCGGACATATAATTTTTTTCTCCCGAGCCAATTGCAAAACTCCCAACGCTGTCATTCCCGCAACGCTTCTGGGCGGGAAAACGAAGTTTAATGTTCATAATCCATTTTTTAACTATTTGAAATCATGGATGCCCGACAAAAGCACTCGGGCATGACACGGAGTTTCGCAATTACCTCTCCCTATAAAAGTCGCCGCCAGGTGCGAAACGACCGGCCTTCTTAAGCTTGGAACGGCGGCCAAACTAACGGAAGCATCGCGGAAATGTCAACATATATTTCTATATTTCTTCAAGGTGCCGAAGAAAGCAAAAGATGTTTGTCTTGATAAAACAGAGTTGCCATTGTAGAATGATCGCCAATATCAAGGCAGAAAGCGACTTGCCCGGGAGCAGGGGTATAAAACGATTTATCCGGATGACAGGGAAAACGAAGTTCAATGTTCAGAAAGGAGCTGGCAATGACACATAAGGATGCAGGGGGATACGCGGCGAAACATGCTTCGGGAACAGTTGTTGAGGAGAAACTGGCTGCGGCGATACGGGAAAATAGCGTTGAGGGGAAGATTGCCTGCGCGCAGGCCGAGGTGATCAGCGCGAAACTCGGGGTTACGCTGAGCGAGGTTGGCGTCGCTGTTGATCTCTTGGAGATCAGGATAAAGAACTGTCAGCTTGGACTTTTCGGCTTTCCCAAAGAAAAATTTCCCGGAGGAAAAACGGTTGGGCCGGCGAAGATGGTTGCGCCGGATATTGAAGCCGCCATTCGCGCCCGGCTTGTTGAAGAAAAACTTTCCTGCAAGTCAGCCTGGGAGATAGCTGCTGAAAAAGGGCTGTCGAAAATGGCGGTTTCCGAGGCCTGCGAGAATCTGAAAATTCGCATCAAGCCTTGTCAACTCGGCGCTTTCTGATCCCACTTACCATTTTCGAGGATAAACGGGCTTGCAACGCTGTCCTCGACATGAAAAACGCGGCATTTTTCAAAGGTTTCACCGACTATTCTGCTCTACATAGCAGTTCAGTATGCGGTGGATCGCCTCGGTGTTGAGACGGGCGTGCTGAAGGATCTGCTGGAGCGTCAATTCGCGTTTCCCGATGCCATGGGCGTAGTTGTCAACCGAGCACAGAGATGCGTAACTGATATTCAGCTCTTGAGCGATAATTGCCTCGCTTGCCATTGTCATCCCGATGATGTCGGCGAATTGCGAGATCATCGCTATTTCTGCCCGTGTTTCCAGGCGAGGACCGGCGGATTGCCAGTATATTCCGCCGTCAACAGGATTTATGGCGCATTCATGGGCCGCCTGGTGCAATTTCTGTCGAACTTCCTGATTCAGGCGCGGTGTGATATGAACAGGTTCTCCTTGGACCGCGGTTATGCCAGCGCCGAGCTGGATGTAATCGTCAGGAATAACGAAAGTCCCCGGTTTTATACGGAGTTTCAGGGTGCCGGTTGAGTTTACGCCGATAACCTCAGTTGCCCCAAGCTTTTTCAAAGCGGCAAGGTTGGCCGGGTGGTTGATCAGATGTGGCAGAATATGAGAGTCAGGGTCGCTGCCATGACGGGCGATTAACAACACTCTCGCCGAATGAAAGACCACCGCTCGACCGAATTTTGTTTCCACGGCTTCTTCGCGAAGGTCGGAAAATATTCCTTGGCCGTTGAGCAGAACCGTTCCAGAGATGATGCCGAGAGTTTTCATGGTTATCCTTTCCTGAGATCGTCGAGGGGGTTTATACCAGCTTGCCGGACTTCTGTCAAAATCGTCTTTTCGCTGAATGATGAACGTCAATCTTGATTGACATATCCCCGTTCTTTGTGCAATAGTCGCCCCCATTCGCGCGGTTATAAAAGGTACAGCTGTTGGATTATTAAGAATAAGCCCTTCGGGAAAGGAAAAGTTGAGATGGTTCATGATAAGAAAGTTTTTGCGGCGCTCCTGATTGCGGTTTTTTTGCTGGCCGGCTGTAAAATGTGGCTGCCCTGGCAAAGCAGAACCGGAATGCCCCGGGCGAATCCCGAGAGCATTTATCAACAGGGTTTGGAAGAGTACAATGCCGGCAGCTACAAGCGTTCCATCGAACTCTTTCAGCGGGTCAAAGAGGAGTATCCGCTCAGCCCGCTGGCCATTATGGCGGAGATGGGGGTTGCCGATTCCTTTTTCAGCAGCAAGGAATATCCGGAGGCGGCGCTTGCCTATAAAGAATTCGTTGATCTGCATCCGACAAACGAAAATCTGCCTTATGCCATGTACCAGACCGGGATGTGCTATCTGAATCAACTGACAACGATAGATCGCGACAACTCCGAGGCTTTCAAGGCGATCAAGGAGTTTGAAAGGCTGACGGCGCGTTTCCCCGAAAGCAAATTCTCTGTGCTGGCCGGGAAGAAGATTCTGGAGTGCCGAAAGAGCATGGGAGAAAAAGAGTTATATATCGGTGAGTTCTATTTCAAAACAAAGAAATACGCGGCCTCGCTGCGACGTCTCGAAAAGGTCGCGCGCGACTACGCCAATATTGGGCTTGATGATAAAAAGGTCAATCGTCTGATAACCGAAGCGAAAAACCATCTCAACGCCCCGGAGAAGAAAAAAAGCTGGTGGTTGTTTTAGGGCCTGTCCACAAATAGCCTGAACATCTTGCATCTCATCTTTGGGCCGTCTTTGGCTGTGGCTCAATCACAAAATCCTCAACGTAGCGCTGCTACGTCTGCGGTTTTGTTCAATCGCCGCAACCAAATCCAACCCAAATCTGAGGGCAATCTTGCCCGGGTTAATTGTGGACAGGCCCTTAGGGGGAGGCTTGCCCGCTCAACTGACCGCAGGCGGCGAGAATATCCCGTCCGTGACTGGCGCGCAGGATTGCCGTGTAATGGTGATCAAGCAGAATCTGCTGAAAGGTCGAAACTGCCGCGGGTGTGGGAGTATGATAGGCGGAGCCGGGGAACTCGTTGAAGGCGATCAGGTTTAATTTGCAGTGCAGCCCCCGGAGGAGGCGAACGAGCTTTTTGGCATCCTCAACCGAATCATTGACGCCCGCAAGCAGAATGTATTCGAAGGTCAGCATTCGCCTTCCCGGCATCGGGTACTCCCGGCAGGCGGCAAGGAGTTCCGGCAGGGGATATTTGCGGTTGATCGGCATCAATTCGTCCCTTTTGCGGTTGTCCGGGGCGTTCAGGGAAATGGCGAGATTGACGCAGATGTCCCGGCCCAGACGTTTGATCAGCGGGGCGAGGCCGGAGGTGGAGACGGTTATCTTGCGGCTGGAAAAGCCGAGCCCGTAATCGGAAATCAGGATTTTGATCGCCTTCAAGACGTTGTCATAGTTAGCCAGCGGTTCTCCCATTCCCATCAGGACGATATTCTTGATATTTGGTCCTTCCGGCAGATTGCGCCGCAGCATGGTCATCTGGCCGGTAATCTCGGAGGGTTTCAGGTCGCGCTTGAACCCCAGGCTGCCAGTAAGACAGAAGCGGCAGCCCATGGCGCAGCCTGCCTGTGTTGAGATGCAGGCGGTCCAGTGGTTGCGTCCGGGTATGAGGACGCTTTCGATGAAAAAATCATCGGACAGCCGGAAGAGGACCTTCTTTGTTCCATCCTCAGACGCCTGGAGCCTTTCTATTGCCGGTTCGGAAAGATGGGCCAGTTCGGCCAGACGGGAGCGAAACTCCTGCGAGAGGGTGGTCATTTCTGCAAAAGAGGCTGCCCCGCCGTTGTAAAGCCATTTCATGATCTGGCGGGCCCGGTACTTCTCCTTTCCCAACCCGACAATCAGGGCTTCTATCTCTTCAAGGGACAAATCCCTGATGTTAGGTTTTGCTGTCATATTTTTCAGGCCCTGTCATTCCTCCGGCTGTAAAACAATGGCGATTCGCCGGTTTCTGGCCCGGCCTGCCGGGGTGTCGTTTTCCGCAACAGGTCGGTGCTCACCAAACGCAACCGCTGCGAGCTTATGAGGGTCGAGCCCCTGGGTTTCAAGATACCTCACTACCGTGAGCGCGCGCGCCGCGGACAACTCCCAGTTCGTCGGGTACTGCTTTGCGAGATTGCCCTTGATCGGAACATTGTCGGTGTGTCCCTCGACGCGGATCGCCTTGTCCGCTTCCGTCGTCAGTATATCGACCACGCGGCCCAGCACCTCCAGCCCCTCGGGCTTTATTTCCGCCTTCCCGGAGTCGAAGAGAATCTTGTCCACAACATCCACCGTCAGCTTCCCCTTGAGTTCGGTTATGGCAATCTGTCCCTGCTTGATCTCATTATCCATTTTTTCGAGCAGGTTCTCGTACGTCCCGCTTACCTTTTTTACTTCCTGTTCCTTGGTTTTTCTAAGCAGGGCAATGCTCTCGTTGAGCATCTGCTTGTCTCCGAGAAGCTCGGCGTTTTGTTCGCGCAGGCGCTCTATAGCAATGGTTGCCTCTTTTTTGAACCCCTCCGAACTGGTTTCGAGATTTTTTCTGTCAGCCGCAAGTTTTTCATGCTTGGCCTGCAAGCTTTTCTCTGCGGCAAGCAAAGATTTTTTTCCCTTGATTAAATTTTCCACTTCCAACTGGAGCTGCCTGTTTTTTGCTGTAACTGTGGCGATATCCCTTTTAAGGTCGTCGGCCTCAGCCTGTTTTTTGAGATATTCGCTTTTTCCGACACAGCCACTCATGATCAGAAGCGCCACAACTGCCAAAGAAAGCCTTTTTTCTATATGAAGCATATCGTTCCCCCGCTTATTTTATGCCAAGTATCATCGCCGGCGTAATTTCCTACCAGAATCACCGGAGTAAATTGATACCGTCATCACCGATCATTTAGGTCCACTCATTTCATTCTGAGCTTTCTAAAGACCATATCATTCTTCTCATTCCATTTCATTCTTTTAATTCCGGGCATATACAGCAGCCATCCAGAATGATGGCGGTGGAATTATGGAAGAGGTGTCATGTTGTCATTGCGGGGGGTATTTTATTCCCGATCCTCGGCAGAAGCATCCCCGGTATTGTGGAAAATTGGTTTGTCAGCGCGCTCGGAAGGCGGCGTGGCAAAGGGAGAAGATTCGCGGCGATCCGGATTACCTGGCCAACCAGAAGAGATGCTGGCAGGACTGGTACAGGGTTCATCCCGATTACTGGAAAGCATATCGGAAGAAACATCCTGATAAGGCAAGGCGCAATCAGGACCTCCAGAGAATGCGAAACATAAGGCGCCGCAGCCGGGGCCGGGGCGATCCGCCGGGGATGAAGGGGTCTATGATTGCAAAAATGGACGCGTCGGAACACCTCGGAACGCCAAGCAGAACAACATTCTCCGGGCAATTCTGGCTGGTACCGGTGATTGCAAAAATGGACGCGTTAAAAGTAAATATCTACGGGATACCGACAAGTTGTGAGTGATTGCAAAAAAGGACTCGATGGAAAAATGATTCCTTCCGGTGTAGCCTGACACAAAATCACGGTTACAAGGAGGGCAAGCCCATGCTGGCCAAAAGGATTCTCAATGCGGACAGGGTCAGGAAGATCACCGGCGGGTTCAGCTTTATCCCCCACCGCTTTCTGGCCGACGGTTTTTTGGCCTCTCTGGATCGGGAGGAGATCATCCTGTACCTGTTCTTGATTCTGGCCGGGGACAGATATGGTCTTTCCTGCTACAGTTATGACGCTATCTGTACCCTTTTGCAGATCAATCTCGATGAGTACATCGCCGCCCGGGACGGATTGATCGGGAAGGATTTGATCGGTTTCGACAGTCGCATCTTCCAGGTTTTGGCTCTTCCTCCCCGCCCGGTGACCAAACGGAAGCCGGCAGACGATGACGATGAAGACCCTGCCGCGGTGGCGCAGATCATCCGACAATCTCTTCGGTATGCGGATTACAGGAGGGCGTTGCCATGATCGACAGAAGAACTGTTTTTGATATTCACCGGCTCAAGGATGCAAGTTGCTCGGCAAGGCAGATCGCCCAGCGACTCAGGATCGGCAGAAAGACCGTAAAGAAGTATCTCGATCATCCCGAACGTACTGTTTCCGACAGGAAGCCCAAGGCGTCAAAGCTGGATGCCTATCGGGAAAAGATTGATTCGTTTCTGGAGGAGTTTCCTGCTGTCAAAGCCCCAGTGGTTCTCCAAAGGCTCAAAACCGAGGGATTCGACGGCAGGGTCACCATCGTCCGGTCTTACCTCCAGAAAAAGCGTGAGCAGGGCCGAAACCGGGAGGCCTTCATCCGCTTCGAATCAGCGCCGGGAAGGCAACTACAGATCGACTGGGGTCACTTTGGCGCCCTGACTTATGGAAAATCCGTCAGAAAGCTTTACGCCTTGGCTGTCATTGAATCGTACAGCCGCATGCTTTACGTAGAGTTCACCCACTCCCAGAAGCAGGAAGCCCTTCATCAGGGATTGCTCAACGCCTTCCACTTCTTTAACGGAACCCCGGAAGAAATCGTCGTCGATAATATGCTGACCGCCGTCACGGAGCGCTGCGGGAGCGTCATCCGTTTCAATGACGCCTTCCTGGATTTTTTGCGGATATACAAAATCGTTCCTCGCGCCTGTCATATCCGCTCTCCTCAGGAAAAGGGAAAAATCGAAAAAAGCATCGATTACCTCCGCCAGAACTTCTGGCCCCTGCGTTCCTTCAGCGATCTGATGGACGTCCAGGGACAGGTCAATCAGTGGCGGGACGGCGTCTGCAATGTGAGAGTCCATCAAACCACCGGGGACAGACCCATCGACCGTTTCGCCGGGGTCAGTCTGAGACCGCTGCCGCCGTTATTGCCCGACTGCCGGGAAAGCGCCACTCTCCTGGTGCATCAGGATTTTGCTGTCCGCTTTGACGACAACAGCTACACGGCGCCCCCTGGACGATCGGCAGACACTTGACTCTCAAAGCGGACCAAACAACGGTGACGCTTTACCACCGGGAAAAACAGGTTGCCGTCCATCATCGGTCATGGGAACGGAAAAAAAGAATCGAGCTAACCTCACATCAGGAACAGGTCAAAAAGCTCCACCAACGATTATGGCAGGACAGGGATATCGCCCTTTTGTCATCCCTGGGGCAAGAAGCCGTCGATTATCTTGCCGCACTGGTCAATGCCAGACAACTGATCAAGAAGAGCGTCCTCAAACTCCTGCAACTCAAAGAGCAATACGGCGCCGTTTCACTCCTTTGCGCCATCAGGAAAGCCATGCTCCATAAAGCTTATGGAGCCGATTACATCGAAAACATCCTCCGCCAGGGAAAAACGCCGCCGAAACAACATCCGCCCGTCAAGCTCAAAAATGAAGACTTGAACAATATCAGACTGCCGGAACCTTCATTGGCCGATTACGATGCCTACATCCTTAAAAGGAGGAAAGAAGAATGACATCCAATGAGTCCTCCCTCGAATCCGTAAAGGAAAAGCTCAAAACACTGCGGCTCAGATCCTGTGCGGACAACATCCCGCAAATCCTGGAGAGAGCTGAAAAACAGAACATCTCAATCCTGCAAACCATCGAACGGCTTCTCGATCTGGAGCTGGAACACAGGCGGCAAAACCGGATCAACATTAAGTACAAGCAATCAAAACTCTTTGAAAAACCGACCATCGATCAGTTCGACTTTAACTTCCACATATCGAGAACCAAACAGAAAGCCCGGATATTACACCTACTGGATCTGGGCTTCATCCCGCAGAAAAAAGACATCATCTTCATCGGACATACCGGTACGGGCAAAAGCTTCCTGGCAAAGTGCATCGCCTATGCCGCCACCCAGGCCGGGGTCGGCGCCCTGTTTACCACAGGCATGGATATGATCAATCACCTCGTCGCCGCCGAGGCAGACCGCTCTCTACTGAAAAAGCTTCATCTATATCAGGCGCCGGATGTGTTGGTCATCGACGAGGTAGGGTATCTTCCCTTAGGCAGCGAAGGCTCCAATCTCTTCTTCCAAGTCATCAGCACCAGACACGAAAAAAAATCGACGGTCATAACTACGAACCTTCCGTTCGCTGATTGGGGAAAAATCTTCGACAGTACCACCGTGGCCACGGCCATCGCCGATCGGCTTGTCAACAACTCGGAAGTCATCATCTTGGAGGGGCCAAGCTATCGAACGAAACCAAAAGCAAAAAAAGCAGATGATTGAAAAGTAAATACCTTGGCTTGATCTGTTCACCGCAAAACAGGACAAGAATAGAAAAGGCGCTTCATAAAATAGGCGCTTAGGCACCGGAGTGCATCCCACTCAATCAGTGGCCTCTTTTTATCCGGTGATTTTGGCCTCCTTTTTGGCCGGTGATAATATGCCAAGTTCTATTACTTCGCTTCGAAGCGAAACTATTTTCAACCAATAATCGAAGTAATTGAAAGTAATTGGGGTCAGAGTCATATTTCTCCAGAGTGAAAGTAATTGGGGTCAGAGTCATATTTCTCCAGAGAGAAATATGACTCTGACCCCAATTACCCCGACTCTGACCCCAATTACCTGGATGGCAAATTGCCTGTTTATTAATCGCTGACATTATGGTAAAAAAATAAAAAAAGTGTGCTGCGATCGGAAAGGAGTCTTCATGAGGGTGCGTGTATCGGCTGTATTTGAAAGGGGCGGCGAGATTCTCTGCATGAAATACAAGTACGGAGGCAAGGATGTTTTTGCACTGCCGGGCGGAGGCGTAGATCAGGACGCTCCGCTGAAGACAACGCTGATTAAAGAGTGGAAGGAAGAACTGGGCATCAAGGTGGATATCGGGGGGGTCATAATGGTAGGCGAGGCGCCTGCAACAAAGCGGCATCCCCAGACCCTGCATATCATTTTTGAGGCCTTTGAGATTTACGGCACTCCTAAAGTGAGGCCGGACAATACCAGTTCCCTCGGCATCGCCTGGGTTGCCGTCGAAAAAATCAACCAGTGCGCGATTTACCCTGATGTGGGGAAAAAACTCTATGATTTTGTGATGAAAGAACCGAAAACCTCTCTGGAATTCATCGATAACTGCATGGAGCGTGGCTTCTGGTAAGATTATGAAATCACTTGATAAAGAGGTAAAGACTGTAAAACTGATGATCGGCCTTTACTGTCGCGGCCGGCATGGGGCAAAAGAGCCGTGTGAGAGCTGCCGGGAGCTTGCCGGCTATGCAGAGGCGCGGATCAGGGGTTGTCGTTACAAAGAAAAGAAACCCGCCTGCAGTCAATGCCCGATCCATTGCTACAAGAAGGAGATGCGGGGGCGGATCACCGAGGTGATGCGTTTTGCGGGGCCAAGAATGACCTGGCGTCACCCCGTTCTGGCTTTTCAACACCTAACAGGCAGGAAGGGCAGTTACGAGCGGTAATGTTCCAGAGACTTTTCCAAGAGATCGGATTGCAACGATCAATTGGCATCAGTCAGCATAGCCGTCTGGATTCATTGATTGCCAGCGCCAGGAGTCGCTGCACATTCGCTCGAGGTCGAATTGCGCCTCCCAGCCGAGCAATGATTTTGCCAGTGACGGATCGGCGTAGCACTGGGCGACGTCGCCCGGACGCCGCGCCACTATTTCATACGGCACCTTGCGGCCGGAGGACTTTTCAAAGGCCCTTACCATCTCCAGCACGGAGCAACCCTTGCCGGTTCCCAGATTGACTGTCAGCAGCCGCGGTTGAGTTGTCAGCGCCTCCAGCGCCTTCAGATGCCCCCGGGCCAGATCAACAACATGAATATAGTCCCGCACGCCGGTTCCGTCCGGTGTGTCATAATCGCCGCCAAAGATGTGCAACTTGGCCCGTTTGCCGACTGCCACCTGAGATATATACGGCATCAGATTGTTGGGAATCCCGTGCGGGTCTTCGCCGATCAGACCGCTTGTGTGCGCGCCGACCGGATTGAAATAACGCAGCCGCGCAATCCGCCAGGCATTATCCGCAGTGAACAGATCCCCGAGCATCTCCTCGATCATCAGCTTGGTGCGCCCGTAAGGATTGGTCGCCGCAAGCGGAAAATCTTCTCTGATCGGAGTCGTATGCGGATCGCCATATACCGTTGCCGATGAACTGAAAACGATGGTTTTGCACCCGAACTCCTGCATCGTTTCCAATAGACAAATTGTGCCGGCCAGATTGTTGTTGTAATAAAGGAGGGGTTCCGCTACCGATTCTCCCACCGCTTTCAGCCCGGCAAAATGAATCACCGCCTCCGGCTGATAATTGTCGAAAACACCCGCCAGATCTGCATGCGACCGAATATCGCCCTTGACAAAGGGGACGATTTTCCCGGTAATGGTTTCGAGCCGCTGCAATGACGCCGAATGGGCGTTGCTCAAATTGTCGAACACCACCAGATCAAAGCCCGCCGCGATCAACTCGATACAGGTATGTGAACCAATGTATCCCGCCCCGCCGGTTACCAGAATCATTTTTGAATTTCCTTAATGAGTGTTCATCCCCGCAGCACCAATGCGGCCCTGTATAAACGATTACAAGCCTTCTGTAAAGCTGGATTTCATTTACGGCAGTTGATAAAAGATTTCATAATTTTCGGTCTGTCGTTAATCCGATCGTTTGTTTGGAGTTGACAGCGACGGGCATTCATGGTGTATAGGGCGCGCTTTCGGGCCAAGGTGCCTGCGGCAAACAAACAAGAAAAGGAGAAACTAACCATGACAGAACAGCTTTTGGGGGCAACTATAAAAACGAACAAGGGGGATATCCAAATTAAATTCTTTCCTGTCGAGGCGCCGCTTACGGTCCTCAATTTCATCAACCTTGCGGCACGGGGTTTTTATGACGGACTTGCGTTCCATCGGGTCATTCCCGATTTCATGATTCAGGGTGGTTGCCCGCTGGGAACGGGCACCGGCGGTCCCGGCTACCGTTTTCCGGACGAGTTTTCACCAAGTCTCAAACATGGCAAACCGGGCATCCTCTCAATGGCCAATGCCGGTCCTGGCACCAACGGCAGCCAGTTTTTCATCACCCATGTTCCGACCCCTTGGCTGAATAACAAACACACCATCTTTGGCGAGGTTGCCGGAGCGGATGATCAAAACGTTGTAAACAGCATAGGCGTCGGCGACAAAATAGTATCGATTTCGATCTCCGGCGACTACTCCGGATTGGCCGAAACCAACAAGCAGCAGCTCGAGGGCTGGAACTCTATCCTGGACGCAAAGAAAAAATAAGGGGCTGTGCTGTCTCCCCGTTTTTTGTCATACACAGCGTCTTAATTTATTGCGCATGGTTGGCGCGATACGTTGTGTGACAATAGTGAACATGAGCAATATTTTATGTCGTCCTGTATAGATTGTTCACTGCGTCCTCCTTATTTACGTCCGGGCCCTATCGCTGCTTTTGGCTGCTTTTCATTCCGCGGACGATTCGTTTTGGAGGAGGCTTTTTTCTTTTTGAGCAGCCAGTGAGGTTTGCGCTTGGCGAGAAGATCGGCGAGCCCCTGTTGAAATTCCTCGCCGGCGCAGGCTTTGGCAAAACGTAAGGCACTGTCTTCCCACAGTCCGGGGGTAATCGGGGCCCCGGCCGTTGACCGCAGCCAATCCTTGAGGCAAGCTTGGGCGTTGGGGGCGCCCTGAATGATTTTACCGATCAACTCGTTGATCCGGGCGTCGAGTTCCTCCGCAGGGGTGATGTCGGTCAAGAGCCCGGTGCGGTAGGCCTCGGCGGCGGCAAAAAGTTCGCCTGAGAGGAGCCAGTGGCGCGTCTGCCGCTCTCCCACCGCTTTGCACAAATAGGGGACAATAGTGGTTGGAAGCAGGCCGAAACGCAGATCAGAAAGCCCAAACTCCGCATTATAGTCGCTAACCGCCATATCGCAGGCGGCAACAAGCGCTGCCCCGCCATTGACTGCAAAACCAGTAACGCGGGCGATCGTCGGCTTGGAAAGGTTGTAGATGGTCTGCAGCAGTTTTGCCAGGCCCATCGCGTCAAGGCGATTTTTTTCCAAACAGTTTTCGGTGAGCCCCTGCAGAATTTCCCTGTCCGCGCCGGCACAGAAGCACGCGCCCGCTCCGGCGAGAACGACGATGCGAACCTCCTGATCGGCATCCAGCAACAAAAAGGCTTCTTCAAGCTCCGTGATCATTATTGCGTTGAGCGCATTTTGTCTCTCCGGACGGTTCATCCAGATTACCCCCACACCCTGTCTTATTTCCACCAGCAATGTTTTGTAAGTCATAATCACCTCTATGGTTGTTTCGCAGCGTCAACAGTTTTACCAAGCATCCCACTGCAAAGGTTTAATCCGATGGCGATCCGCAATTGGCGTGGTGCGGGATGGGCCTGAACCTGACTCTTCCAGCATTCGTTGTTGCCCGCCTTTTCAATATCCACATTGATCGCGTCTTGGCGGTCGAAGTAATAGGCCAGGGCGGAATTGTACCTGGACGGGGTCAGATGCCGAAGGCTGCCCGGTATCTCGGCGATGTTCATGCCGAGCTGGCAATACCCGGCAATACAGTTTACGGTGATCCCGGGCCCCGCGATCACCGGCCGTCCTCCGGCGATACCCGGTTCCGAGATGATGTAAGGGCAATCAGTTTCCAGGCTGTCAGCGGCATAGGGCGCCTTCTCTCTTCTAACACCGTTCCCTTCTCTGTGCCCGAATATCTCAAGGAAACGGTTTGGTTTCGCCCTCAAAATAGATGAGATCGGCGCATCTGTCAATTTGAATGTCATCTACAGAAATAATTCATGGTTTGTCAAGAGCAGTCGAGTAGATCAGTTTATTCCAATGCTGCAGGTCGATGTTTGTGTCCTCCTCACGGTTGTTCCTGTTGCGGCGAGCCCGAGGGCCCGCTCACGGCGAGGGCGCGTTTGAGTTCCGCCAGGCTGCGAAGCGGCTGCTGACAGCTGAAGCCTTCGCACAGATAAACCCTGGGCCCGCCGTCGGCTTGCAGACTTTCCAAATGGGGCGCCAGGCGCATCAGACGTTGCTCAGCAACCGGGTCCCCGTTCAGCCAATGGACACTTTTACGCGGGCAGTAAACCGATTGAATGAGCCGGAGCATTGCTCCGGTATCGGGAGCGGCGGCACGGCCCACGACTACCAGTTCCAGAGTCGGTCCCAGCGAGAAATCCACGGCCTGGAGAAATTGCGTGTAGGCCATGGGGTAGCCCCGTACCAGTTCGGCAAAGGAGTTGATTCCTTGTTCGGCCAGTTCCTCCCAGCGGGTGTTGCCGGTCAAGCGGCTCAACCGCAGCAGGTTTTCGATGGCCACGGAATTGCCTGAGGGAAGGGCGCCGTCGTGGATTTCCTTATCGCGCACGATGAGCGCTTCGCCGTCGCTGCCACTGAAGTAAAAACCGCCGGTCTCCGGATCGTGGAACAAAGCGATCATCTGCTGCTGAAGGTCGATGGCCTGTTCCAGGCGGAGCGGATCGAATTCGGCCTGGTAGAGTTCCAGCAACCCCCAGATCAGAAAAGCGTAATCGTCGAGGAATCCCGGGTGCGCCGCTTCCCCGTCGCGCCAGCGCCGATACAAACGTCGGCCGTCCGGGCGCAGCCGCTCCAGCACGAAGTCAGCGGCGCGGTTCGCGGCTTGCAGATAAGGGGTGTCCCCCAGGGCCTGGTAGCCCTTGGCCAGGGCGGCGATCATGAGGCCGTTCCAGGATGCCAGCACCTTGTCATCGAGCAACGGCCGAACCCGTTTTCGGCGCTCCGCGAAGAGGCGCTTGCGGGCCGTTTCCAGCCGTTCTTCAAGGACCGGAAGTTCGGTCCGACTTAGCTCCGAAAACACCTCCCTGGACTTGGTGATGTGCGGAATGCTGAAGCCGTCTTCGAAGTTCCCAAGTGTGGAAACATCGTAAAAACGGCAGGTCAGATCGCCCAGTTCCTCTCCCAGCACGGTCCGAACCTGATCCGGTTGCCATAGGTAGAATAGCCCTTCGCGGCCTTCGCTGTCGGCGTCTTCGGCGCAGGTGAAGGCCCCTTGCGGATGGCCGAGGTCGCGCTCCACGTATTCGAAAATTTCCCGCACCACCGCCGCGTAAAACGGCTTGCCCGTTACCTGATAGGCTTCCACGTAAGCCATCGCCAGCATTGCCTGATCGTACAGCATCTTTTCGAAATGCGGCGTCAGCCACTGCTGGTCCACCGAATAGCGGTGGAACCCGAAGCCAATCTGATCGAAGATGCCGCCGTGGCGCATGGCGACGAGGCTCTTTTCCACCATCTCCAGGGCTGCCGGGCTGCCGGTCCGCTGATGCCGGCGAAGAAGGAAAGTGAGCTGATGCGGTGTGGGGAATTTGGGTGCCGTTCCGAACCCGCCCCAGGTGGCATCGAACACGCTTTTGAGCTGACCGAGGGCTTCTGCCAGCACCGTCTGATCGAGCCCGGACGAAGACCGGGAGGTGTCTGCCAAGAACGGTTGGAGCGCGGCGATAACCGTGGCGCTGTTGTCCAGTACCTTCCGCCGCTGGTTTTTCCAAAGGCCGGAGATCTGTTCCAGAATGCTGATGAATCCCGTCATCCCCAGCCTGTTTTCCTTGGGAAAGTAAGTGCCGGCGAAAAAAGGTCGGCGCTCGGGGGTCATGAACACCGACAGAGGCCAGCCGCCGCGTCCGGTCATGGCCTGGCACACGGTCATGTAAATCTGGTCCAGGTCCGGACGTTCCTCCCGGTCCACCTTGATGGCCACGAAATCGCGGTTGAGGCGATCCGCGACTTCGTGGTCCTCAAACGATTCGTGCGCCATTACATGGCACCAGTGGCAGGTGGCGTAACCGACCGACAGGAAAACCGGCTTGTCTTCCGCCGCGGCCCTGGCAAAAGCTTCATCCGACCAGGGAAACCAGTCCACCGGATTGGCGGCGTGCTGCAGGAGATAAGGGCTTTTTTCCTTTTCCAGTCGATTGGCCATGCTCCACCGTTTCTATTGGTATCGGGGCGTTATTGATGGCTACCGCGAACTTGCCTTGCAGGCGCCGCCGTAACCCGGATCAGCGTGGCGCGGTGGCGCCATTTCCCGCTTCCGGAGCGCGCTGCTGAAATCGATTCGCTTGCCGCACTTCCTGCACTTGTGCTTTTATGAATTCGCCCGAAAAGATTTCCATCTTCGTCTGGCATTCGGGACATTTGCAAACGAAGGATCGGAGATTCTTATTGAATTGCTTGAAAAGACATTGCTTTTCGGCGAGGCGGAGTATAGGGGGGCAGTTTTGGCTTGTCAAGACATATTTTACTATTTGTCAGTGATTCGTGATTTGTGTTGATGACTCCGACTGGATGCACCGCGGCATTGGTTAAAAACCTCGATCCGGCCTATAGGGAGAAGCCCTTTTTTTAAGAATATCAACGGTCGGTGGTTGACAAAATTAGGGAGAGGTATTCAGTCAGCGATGAAATTAAAATGCTTAGGATTGGTCTGTCGGAAGAATCGAAGGCTTACAATGACTATGTTGAGGAATGTCGCCAATGGGGAAGAGATGAAAAAAGGAAGCTGATGACGATTTAGCTGTCTGCAAACTGTCTGCATTTCGCGTTTATTTAAGGTGTTTTAAGGAGGTTGAAAAAAAGCCCATCGACGGGAAACCCGCGATGAGCTTGATTTTCTTGGTGGGTCGTGCGGGAATTGAACCCGCGACCAACGGATTAAAAGTCCGCTGCTCTACCAGCTGAGCTAACGACCCCCTGAACTTCAGATGGTGGGCTTTAACAGGAACGGCGTTTTCTTGTCAAGCATTATATGAATTTTTCCATCCCCCCGTTTAAGCGCAGAAGGGGTCGTAAAGGGAGATCGTTTCATTGCGGTCGGGGCCTACGGAAACAAGAGCCATCGGCACGCCGGTTATCTCTTCCAGCCGTTCGATATAGCGTCTCGTATTTTTGGGAAGGTCTTCCATTTTTTTTGCCTTCCGGAGGTCTTCCGTCCAGCCGTCCAACTCTTCATAAACAGGCTGGCAGGAGGCAAGAACCCGCAAATTGGCGGGGACGGATTCGGTGAACTCCGCAGTTGCCGATCTATATCCAGTGCAGACCTTTATTTTCTCAATTCCGGTCAGGACGTCGAGTTTTGTCAGGGCGATGCCGGTAATCCCCGAAAGGCGGATTGAGTGGCGAACCAGAACCGTATCGAGCCAGCCGCAACGGCGCTTCCTGCCGGTTGTCGCGCCGAATTCCTGGCCGACCCGCTGCAGTCTTTCCCCAACCGCATCTTTCAACTCGGTGGGAAAAGGTCCTTCTCCCACCCTTGTTGTGTAAGCCTTGCATATTCCAATAACATTCTGGATGGCCGCTGGCCCTACTCCCGTACCGCAGGCGGCATTGCCGGAAATGGTGTTGGAAGATGTTACATAGGGGAAGGTGCCGTGGTCGATATCAAGATGAGAGCCCTGCGCGCCTTCGAAGAGGATTTTGCTCCCCTTGTTCATCTCCTTTTGCAAAATGAGCGAGCAATCGGCCACGAGCGGTCTGATTTTTTCGCTGTAGGAGCGGTACTCCGCGAATATTGCCTCACCGTCGAGCGGTTCTTCGCCGAAGAGTTTGGTCAGATAGAAGTTTTTTTCTTCGATGTTGCGAGTCAGTTTTTCTCTGAAAATCTCTTCATCGAGAAGATCGCAGATGCGGATGCCGACCCTTGAGATTTTGTCCTCATAGCAAGGCCCGATGCCGCGGCCGGTAGTGCCGATTTTCTTGCCGACGCCGTGGGATTCACGGGCTACATCAATCCTGCGGTGGTAAGGCATGATGACATGCGCCTTTTCGCTGACATAAAGCCGGACATCAGCCGGCAGGAGGCCCTGTTCCCGTAGTCCGTCCAGTTCTTTGATCAGCACCCCCGGATCGATGACGACACCGTTTCCGATCATGCAGATCTTGCCGGCGTGGAGTATCCCCGAGGGGATGAGATGCATGATGATTTGCCTGCCTCCGATAACGAGGGTATGGCCGGCGTTGTTGCCGCCCTGAAATCTCGCGACGACGTCGGCCTTTTCGGAATAAATATCGACAACCTTTCCCTTCCCCTCATCGCCCCACTGGGCGCCAACGATGACTGTATTCGCCATTCTTATGCTCCAATCTGATTAATCATTACATCTCCAGCTCGTTTACGGACAAAATGTTGGGCAGATTTCGCAGCTTATCAACAACGTCCGGAGAGACCACACTGTCTGTTCCGAGTATTACCATTGCTTGCCCATCGATCTTTTCCCTGCTCAGGTTGAGGTGGGAAATATTTACGCCATTTTGGCTGAGGATAGTGCCGATGTTGCCGATTACCCCAGGTTTATCGGTGTTATGAACTACAAACAGCCGGCCTTCCGGAATAACTTCGACGGTAAATTGGTTAATACGGACGATGCGCTGTTCACGCCTTCCGAAAATGGCGCCGGCTGCGAACGCTTCTTCTTTTGCCGTATTTACGGTAACGGAGATCATGCTGGTATAGTCTTTTACCTCGTTGCTTTTGGACTCGACAACGCGTATTCCCCGTTCCTTGGCGATCAAGGGGGCGTTAATAAAATTAACGCTTTCGTTCAAAATGGGAGTGAGAAGTCCCTTGAGCAGGGAGATTGTGATCGGGGCCACGTTGTAGTTCAAAATCTCACCGCTATACTCGATTTTGACTTCCTCAATCGCCCCGGATACGATCTGCGCCTCAAACCTCCCGAGTTTTTCCGCCAGGGTTAGGTAGGGTTGAATGACTGCCAGAATCTCAGCGGTTACGGCCGGAAAATTTACCGCGCCGTTGATCTCGCCTGTTGTAAGATAGGCAACGATCTGTGTGGCTATGGCAACTGCAACGTTGACCTGCGCCTCATTGGTTGAAGCTCCCAGGTGGGGGGTGCAGATCAAGTTCTCCAGGGAGAGGAGTTCCATATTTTTTGTCGGTTCCTCTTCAAAAACGTCAAGGGCGGCGCCGGCAATGCGCCCGGAAGCAAGCGCGTCCTGGAGATCCTTTTCGTCAATAATTCCTCCGCGGGCGCAGTTGATGACGCATGCTTCCTTCTTCATCTTCGCGAAGGCTTCGGCATTGATCACCCCGCGGGTTTCCTTGGTCATGGGGGTGTGAACGGAGATGAAATCAGCAGTTCGGAATATTTCATCCAGGGACGCAAGAGTGATCCCCATCTTTTCCGCGGCTTCCGGAGAGATAAACGGGTCGTAGGCAAGCACCTTCATTTTGAGCCCCTGGGCGCGGTCGGCAACGATGCCGCCCACACGACCAATTCCGATTATTCCGAGGGTCTTGTTGAGGAGCTCCCGGCCGGTGAATTTGCTCTTTTCCCATTTGCCGGCCTTCATGGAGGCCGTTGCCTGGGGAATCTTTCTGTTGAGGGCGAGCATCATTGCGATTGCATGTTCGCCGGTTGTAACGGAGTTGCCGCCGGGGGTGTTCATTACGACGATTCCCCTTTTGCTGGCCGCGGGGATATCAACATTGTCAAGCCCGATGCCAGCCCGGCCGATGACCTTCAGGCGGCCCGCGAGTTCCATAACCTCAGCGGTGACCTTGGTTGCGCTGCGGATGATCAGCGCATCGTAATTGCCGATTACGGCATTCAATTCCTCCGCCGTCATTTTCGAGTGAAAATCTACTTCTATCTCTTCGGTATTTCTTAATATCTCCAAAGCTTCCGGCGACAGATTATCACTGATTAGAACCTTGCTCATCGCTCTTCCCTCCCTTTTTAAATTATTATGATGCCGGGGTCGGTTTCAACCCTGCCCCGGCATAGCGCCCAATTATAACCCCGCGGTTTTTTCCCGGTAAACCTTTTCGAGTTCGGACAGTGCTAAGCGCAGGTCTTCAGGTTCGATTGTGGGGCCGCACCAGAGACGGAAGCCCGGGGGGGCGTCCTTGTAGGAGTTCATGTCGTAGGCGGCTTTTCTCTTCGCCATCTCCGACGATATCTCTTTGAGGAATTTGGCCTGCTCTGCCAAGGGAAGGGCCTGCACTTGCGGGCTCACAACAGAAAGGCAAACAGATGTGGTAGAACGCGTCTCGGGCACTTCGGCCAGAAAGGCAATCCAGTCGTTGGCTGCAACCCATTTTTCTACGACCTGGAAATTTTCCCTGCTCCTTTTGATCAACCCGGCCAGGCCGATTTTTCCGGCCCATTTCAGGGCGTCGAGGTAATCTTCTACGCACAGAAGCGACGGGGTGTTAATCGTGCTGGCCTCGAAGATCGTCTGGCTTATTTTTCCACCTTTTTTCATCCGGAATATTTTGGGAAGCGGCCAGGGAGGATCATAAGATTCAAGGCGTTCAACAGCGCGGGGGCTTAGCGCCAGCATGCCATGCGCAGCTTCGCCGCCCAGACATTTCTGCCAGGAAAAGGTCAGGACATCCACCTTGTCCCATTGTATCGGCATCGCGAAGGCGGCACTTGTCGCATCACAGAAGGAAAGTCCCTTGCGGTCGGACGGTATCCAGTCCCAATTCGGAATTTTGACGCCGCTAGTGGTGCCGTTGGCGACAAAGATTACATCATTCTCCCAGTTGACGGTGGCAAGAGCGGGGATTTTCCCGTAGTCCGCCCGGATTACCGTCGGGTTCAGTTTTAACTGTTTGGCGACGTCGGTCGCCCAGCCCTCGGAAAAACTCTCCCAGACCAGGACGGTTACCGCCCGTTTTCCCAGCAGGCTCCACATGGCGGCCTCAAAAGCCCCGGTGTCCGATGCCGGCATTATTCCCAGAAGATAATGATCAGGGATTTCAAGGATTTTTCGTGTCTCGTTGATGGCGTCTTGAAGTTTTCCCATGCCCAGCGTGGAGCGGTGGGAACGGCCCACTGCCGCGTCCTTCAGTGCGTCGAGGTTCCATCCCGGCCTCTTGCTGCAGGGGCCGGACCCGAAATTAGGATTTGTCATACGATGCTCCTTTCATGAAAAGAAAGAATAGAGATTTGTAAAAAAATGAATTGTGCATCACCATCAATGATGTTTTTAAGCATTTTCTGCTTTTTATACATATATCTTCTTCGATTTAGTATGCGCAATCCTCCAGTTACAGGTAAACTACATAATCAGCGTTGGGTGAATATCAGGATTATAGTAATTATTCAAGTGGATATTGGTTGACGCCGGACAATCGAAAGGGTATTGGTTTAAAATATTTACGGCACGCAGGAGGGCATTCGTGAAAAAAGAGATTACCGTTAATAAAAAAATCAAGACCGTGTTTTTCTGCAGCAACTGCGGACAACAGGCTCCCAAATGGCTGGGTCGCTGTCCCACCTGCGGCGAGTGGAACACCTTTGTCGAGGAGGAGCTGCAAAGCGATCCCGCTTGCAAAACTTCTGAATTCCGCCTGAACGGCGTTCCCCAATCCATTGAGGCGATTGAAGCGAATGATGGGGAGCGTTTGCTGACGGGAATCGCCGAATTGGACCGGGTTTTGGGAGGCGGCATTGTCGGCGGCTCGGCGGTTCTGATTGGCGGTGATCCGGGAATTGGAAAATCTACGCTCCTTTTGCAGGTTCTGGAGAAGCTGGCAGAAAAAGGGCTGCCGGTTCTCTACGTCTCCGGCGAGGAATCGGCCCGCCAGATAAAGCTCCGGGGGAAACGTCTGGGGGCAGCGGCCAAGGATCTTCTGATCCTGGTTGAGGTAGAATTGGAGAGCATTCTGGCCCGTCTGTCTGAGGTAAAACCGGCAGTGGCCGTCATCGATTCGATACAAACCATCTATTCGACAGCTTTTTCTTCTGCGCCGGGAAGTGTCGGGCAGGTGCGCGAGGCTGCCGGTAAACTGATTCTCTTCGCCAAAAAAACAGGCATCCCGATTTTTCTTGTCGGTCATGTAACGAAGGACGGTTCAATTGCCGGTCCCAAAATTCTCGAACACATGGTTGATACGGTGCTCTATTTTGAAGGCGATTCCGGTCACGCCTATCGCATTGTCCGGTGCATAAAAAATCGCTTCGGGCCCACCCATGAAATCGGGGTGTTTGAGATGCGGGACACTGGTCTGGCCGAGGTTGCCAACCCATCGGCCTTTTTTCTCGCCGAACGTCCCGAAGGGGTGGCGGGATCGATTGTCGTCCCGAGTATGGAGGGAAGTCGGCCGATTTTGGTTGAGGTGCAGTCGCTGGTCAGTGCGACCAGCTTTGGAATGCCGAGAAGAACGGCGATTGGCGTTGATCATAACCGGGTTTCGCTGCTTACGGCGGTGATGGACAAGATCTGCGGGATTCATGTTGCCAACAGCGACATCTTTCTCAATGTGGCTGGCGGAGTAAAAATTGACGAGACAGCGACTGATTTGGGGATTGTCGCGGCGATTGCCTCCAGTTTTCTCAACAGGCCCATTGCGGCAGACACCGTTGTTTTTGGAGAGGTTGGCCTGACCGGGGAAATTCGCGGGGTTTCGCAGACCGAATTTCGGATAAAAGAGGCCGCCCGCATGGGATTTAAGCGATGTATTTTTCCGGGAAACAGACAACCCGAGGTGATGTCGTCAGATAAATCGAGGCTTGGCATTGAACTCATCCCGATCCATTCGCTGGGCGAGCTGGTAGAGGGTATTTTCTGACTGGGAGCGAAAATTTTTTTTGTTCGCGACTTGACACAGCTGAATCGATGCATATCATATCGCCGATTACTGGGTTAATCAAAAATCATAAGCTTAAAATTAATAAAGATGAAAGGAGAGGATAGACAGTGAAAATCAGACCATTGCAGGACAGATTGATCGTCAAACGCGTTGACGAGGAAGAGAAAAGCAAGGGGGGGATCATAATTCCCGATACCGCCAAAGAGAAGCCTATGGAGGGCTTGGTAGTTGCGGTAGGCAAAGGCAAGAAAACCGATGAAGGCAAATTGATCCCGATGGATGTCAAAGAGGGCAACAGGGTTCTGTTCGGGAAGTACTCCGGCACCGAGGTCAAAATTGACGGCCAGGAGCTTTTAATCATGCGCGAGGATGATATCCTCGGTATCCTTGAAAAATAATTAATGAAATATTAGGGAGGAAAGATAGATGGGAGCTAAGATTATTCAGTATGATGAGGAGGCGAGGAAGTCGATCCTCAATGGGGTTAACGCCCTTGCCGATGCAGTAAAGGTAACGTTGGGCCCCAAGGGACGGAACGTCATAATAGACAGAAGCTACGGCGCCCCGAATATTACAAAGGACGGCGTAACGGTTGCCAAAGAGATCGAGCTTGAAGACAAGTTCGAAAACATGGGCGCCCAGATGGTTAAGGAAGTTGCCAGCAAGACGAGCGACGTTGCCGGCGATGGCACAACCACGGCGACCATTCTGGCTCAGGCGATCTTCCGCGAAGGCGCGAAGAGTGTGGCGGCCGGAAGCAACCCGATGGATTTGAAGCGCGGTATTGACAAGGCAGTGGAAGTGGTCGTTGCCGAACTCCGCAAACTGAGCAAGCCGACGAAAGATGCCAAAGAGATTGCCCAGGTCGGGACAATTTCGGCCAATAACGACGAGACGATCGGTTCGATCATCGCCGAGGCGATGGAGAAGGTCGGCAAGGAAGGCGTCATTACCGTAGAAGAGGCAAAGGGTCTGGAAACGGAGCTTGATATCGTCGAGGGAATGCAGTTTGACCGCGGTTACCTTTCCCCCTATTTCGTGACAAATCCCGAGAAGATGCAGGTGGAGCTGGAAGATTGCCTCATCCTGATCAATGAGAAAAAGATCAGCAACATGAAGGATCTGCTGCCGATCCTGGAGCAGATTGCCAAGATGGGCCGTCCGCTTCTGATCATCGCCGAGGATATCGAAGGCGAGGCTCTGGCGACCCTGGTTGTGAACAAGATCCGTGGGACCCTCCATGTGGCGGCAGTCAAGGCGCCCGGTTTTGGCGACCGCCGCAAGGCCATGCTTGAAGATATCGCCATTCTGACCGGCGGCAAGCTGATTTCCGAAGAAATGGGTTACAAACTGGAAAATACGACGGTTGAAGATCTGGGCCGTGCCAAGCGCATCTCCATCGACAAGGACAACACGACGATCATTGACGGCGCCGGCGACCGCGCTTCTCTTGAGGGCCGCGTGAAGCAGATTCGCGCGCAGGTTGAAGAGACCACCTCCGATTATGATCGCGAGAAGCTCCAGGAGAGACTGGCCAAATTGGTAGGCGGCGTGGCGGTAATCAAGGTTGGCGCGGCGACCGAGACTGAGATGAAGGAGAAGAAGGCCCGTGTTGAGGATGCCCTGAACGCGACCCGCGCTGCCGTGGAAGAAGGCATTGTCCCCGGAGGCGGTGTGGCTTATCTGCGCGCACTTCCCCTGCTCGAAAAGTTGGCGCTCGAAGGCGACGTAGCTGTCGGCGTCAAGATTGTGAAAAAGGCGCTAGAAGAGCCCCTCAAGATGATTGCGAACAATGCCGGCCTCGAGGGGAGTATTGTTGTCGAGAAGGTAAAGGAAAACAAGGGCGCCTATGGGTACAACGCCAGAACCGACAAGTACGAAGACATGATCAAGGCCGGGGTTATCGACCCGACCAAGGTCACCCGCTTCGCCCTGCAGAATGCGGCGAGCGTTGCCTCAATGATGCTGACCACCCAGTGCATGATTGCGGAAAAGCCTGAGGAAAAAGGCGCTGGAATGCCGGCCATGCCTCCCGGCGGCGGATACGGCGGCGGTATGGGAATGTAATTCTTCCCCAGTCTGAAAATGTAAAATCAAAAGGGCCCCTGTCTATGATAGGGGCCCTTTTTTATCTTGACACCAAAAATACTTTAAGGTAATACCGCCCGCATACAATTTCTCAAGGGTGTCCAATGTTTATCTTTATCAAACAGGAGGGATGTTATGAAGAAGTTTTATTTTCGGACGATTCTGGCGGGATTTTTAAGCGTTGTGTTGATGGGTTTCCTTGTTTCAGACAATGTTTTTGCGGCCGACACCATCAAGCTTGGCGTAGCCGGCGCCCACAGCGGCGATCTGGCCTCTTATGGACTGCCCACGGTAAAGGCGGCAGAGTTTGTAGTTAAGGAGATAAATGCCAAAGGGGGTCTCCTCGGTAAGCAGGTTGAACTAGTCGTCGAAGATGACGTCTGCAAGCCGGAAGTGGCCACGAATACCGCGACAAAACTGGTTTCACAAGACGTCAGGTTTGTCATCGGGCATATCTGCAGCGGCGCAACCAAGTCGGCGCTCGGCATTTACAAGGATGCAAAGGTGCTCGTCATTTCGCCTTCGGCAACGAATCCGGAATTGACGCAAAGCGGCGCTTACCCGAATTTCTATCGGACCATCGCCTCTGATGACGCCCAGGCCCGTTTGGAGGTGGAATTTGCGATCAGCAAATTAAAGGTAAAGAAAATAGCGGTGCTGCACGACAAGGGCGATTATGGAAAGGGGCTTGCTGAATTCGCGAAGAAATTCGTTGATGAGTCTAAAAAGGCTTCCGTTGTTCTTTTTGAGGGAGTTACTCCCGGCGCGGTTGACTACTCGGCCGTAGTTCAGAAAATCAAACAGTCCGGCGCCGAAGCGGTTATTTTTGGAGGATACCATCCGGAAGCCTCTTCCATAGTTGCCCAGATGCGCAAGAAGAAGATGAAAACCTTCTTTATTTCGGATGACGGGGTAAAGGATGCCACCTTCATAAAGGTTGCCGGCAAATACGCCGAGGGTGTTTATGCCACCGGTCCGAAAGATACCTCGAAAAATCCAATGGCCGTTGCCGCGAATGAACTCCACAAAAAAACACACGGTGCCGATGCGGGTGCCTTCTATTTGAATGGGTACGCTGCAACGCAGGCTATTCTTAACGCAATCCAGAAGGCCGGTTCAACTGATTACGATGCCGTAAGCAAGGCCCTTAAGACTCAATTTGTCGAGACGCCCCTGGGAAAAATCAAGTTCGACAAAAGGGGAGATGCGATCGGCGTAGGGTTCTCTATCTATCAGGTCCAAAAAGGAAACTATGTCGAGCTTAAATAACTTGCGATGAAGTCACTTGCTCAGGGTGGGCGTCAGGCCCTCCCATGAGTTTATTTTCTTTGAAATAAAGGGTTGTGGAAATTATGATTTAAGATGGACTACTTTCTTGAACTCCTGCTGGGAGGATTGACAAGGGGCAGTATTTACGCCCTGATCGCCCTCGGCTATACAATGGTTTACGGCATAATAGAATTGATAAATTTCGCCCACGGCGAGATTTACATGATTGGTGCCTTCACAGCGCTTATTGTTGCATCAATACTGACGATGGCAGGAATGACCGGGCTTTCGGTTTTGATACTTGCCTCGGTTGTCGCGGTAATATACTCTGCCGCCTATGGATTTACCGTTGAGAAGATAGCATACAAGCCGCTTCGTCAGGCGCCGCGGCTTTCCCCGTTGATCAGCGCGATCGGCATGTCGATCTTTTTACAGAATTATGTACTTATCGCGCAGACCTCGGATTTTCTGCCGTTTCCCAGCCTTATCCCGGAGTTGCCTTTTTTGGAGCCTTACTCGCATATCATCGGGCCTGCTGAACTTTTCATTGTAGTCACAACCGCGGTTGTGACGATCATCCTGACCATCCTCATAAAATTTACAAAAGTCGGAAAGGCCATGCGGGCAACGGCTCAGGATCGAAACATGGCCATGCTTACCGGTGTGAATGTAAACAGGGTTATTTCTAATACCTTTATTGTCGGCTCAGCGCTGGCCGCGATCGGCGGGGTGCTGATTGCCTCCCATATCGGCCGGATTAATTTCTACATAGGGTTCATCGCCGGGATAAAGGCCTTTACGGCGGCTGTTCTGGGAGGCATAGGAAGCATCCCCGGGGCTGTTCTGGGGGGACTTGTTCTTGGCTGGACCGAGAGTTTTGCCACCGGCTATGTATCGAGCGATTATGAGGATGTATTCGCCTTTTTGCTGCTCGTGCTTATTTTGATATTCAGACCTGCTGGGCTGCTGGGCCGCTCGCCCATTCAAAAGGTATGAAAGGAAATCGCAATAGCCGATGAAAGCCGTTTCTGAACTCAAAAAATCACTGGTTGTTTCCCTGTGGTTCATGTTCCTGACATTTCCGATCATGGTGATCAGGGTAAACACGATCGAGAAGATAGTTGAATGGCGCTGGCGCAACATGGCTTTTATCGGCATCGGCAGCTTCTTTTTTTCTTTTGTCTGGCGATACTTTTTAGAACGCAAGCAAAAACAGGCAGAATCGCAAAAAGGTTCCCGATCATGGGGCCAGTTGATCCTCGAAGAACCAAAGTATTACAAACCGGCTCTCGGGATAATCGCTTTGTTCGCCCTTGTTTTTCCGTACATCTTTTCCAGCTATCAGACAAATATCATGATAACCGCCCTGATGTACGTAATGCTGGGGCTGGGGTTGAATATCGTGGTCGGCCTGGCGGGACTTCTCGATCTCGGGTACGTGGCCTTTTACGCGGTGGGAGCCTACAGCTATGCCCTGATCAACTACCATTTCGGGTTGGGCTTCTGGGCGGTTCTTCCCGTTGGGGCTCTGCTTGCCGCCTCCTTTGGGATCCTTCTGGGCTTTCCCGTGTTGAGACTGCGAGGGGATTATCTTGCCATCGTCACGCTCGGCTTTGGTGAGATCATTCGTCTTATTCTGGAAAACTGGAACGAATTTTCGTTTGGTCCCAGCGGCATTGCCCACATTCCGCGTCCCGGCTTTTTCGGAGTGAACTTGACCCTGAATGAGTCAATTATTTATCTGTACTATCTGATGATCCTGTTTTGCCTGTTGACGATTTTCATAATCAACAGATTGCAGGACTCCCGGATTGGTCGCGCCTGGATCGCCCTTCGGGAAGACGAAGTCGCCTGTCAGGCAATGGGCATTGACAAGACAAAGACAAAGTTGACGGCATTCGCGCTCGGCGCGACCTGGGCAGGGATGGTGGGGGTGATTTTCGCCGCCAAGACCACGTTTGTCAACCCGGCGAGTTTCACCTTTCTTGAATCCGCGATGATACTGTCAATCGTTGTTCTGGGCGGAATGGGTTCCATTGTGGGGGTTTTTATTGCCGCCATGATCCTGATTCTGAGCCCGGAATATCTGCGGGCCTTCAGCAATTACCGGATGCTTTTGTTCGGCGCCGTGATGGTTCTGATGATGGTCTTCAGACCTCAGGGCATCGTGCCCAACGTGCGCCGTACATACAAATTCCGGACGCCGGAAAAAACAAATAGATGATTATATGAATGAACTCCTTCAAATTAACAACCTGTCGATGGTTTTTGGCGGCCTGCGCGCCGTCAGCGCGGTTGATCTGAATGTGGGGCAAAAAGAGATCGTGGCCTTGATAGGGCCGAACGGTGCCGGCAAGACGACGCTATTCAACTGCATTACCGGAATTTACGTTCCCACCGAAGGTGAGATATTTGTCGTTCCGCCGGGGAAAAAGAAAAAGAGAATCAACGGGATGCAGATAAACAAGGTGACTGAACTCGGCATCGCCAGAACATTTCAGAATATCAGATTATTTCCGAGCATGACGGTGCTGGAAAACGTCATGATAGGCCGTCATTGCCGATCCCAGGCTGGGGTTTTCGGCGCCGCCGTCCGGGATTCAGCAACAAAGCAGGAAGAACAGGCGATAATCGACTTCAGTTATCAGGTACTTGTCAAGGTAGAACTTGATGGGCAGGTCAATGAAATGGCAAAGAACCTTCCCTACGGCGCCCAGCGCCGTCTGGAAATAGCGAGAGCCATGGCCACGGAACCCTTCCTTCTTCTTCTGGACGAACCGGCGGCCGGCATGAACCCCAGTGAAACTTATGAACTCAAGGAGCTGATCGACCGGATCAGGAACGAAGAGGGGATATCGGTGCTGATGATAGAGCACGATATGAAGATGGTCATGGGTATTTCGGACCGGATATTTGTTCTCGATTACGGGGAAAAGATCGCGGAGGGAACCCCGGAAGAGATACGGGAAAACCCGATCGTCATTAAGGCTTATCTGGGAGAGGATTTCAGCGTAAATGCTTGAGATAAGGAACGTCGAAACATACTACGGCAATATAAGGGCGCTCAAGGGCGTCACCCTTTCTGTAGCCGAGGGAGAGATCATAACCCTGATCGGGGCGAACGGCGCCGGGAAATCGACAACGCTGATGACGATTTGCGGAGTAGTCCCCGCCCGCAGTGGCGATATAATCTTTCAGGGCAACTCGATCCGTTTGCTGGAACCGAATGTCATAGTTTCGCTTGGCATATCTCAGGCACCCGAGGGACGGCGTATTTTCCCGATGATGACGGTTGCGGAAAATCTTGATATGGGCGCCTTCCTTCGCAAGGATAAGGCCGGGGTCGAAAGTGATCTTGAATATGTTTTTACGCTTTTCCCAATCCTGAAAAAAAGGATTCACCAGGATGGAGGAACGCTCAGTGGTGGCGAACAGCAGATGCTGGCCATTTCCCGCGCTTTGATGGCCAGGCCCCGCCTGCTGCTTCTCGATGAACCTTCTTTGGGACTTGCGCCGCTTGCCGTTGCGCAGATATTTGAAATGATAAAGAAAATTAACTCCGAGAACAAAACGACGATTCTGCTCGTGGAACAGAACGCGTTCATGGCGCTCAAAATAGCCCACCGCGGCTATGTGATGGAAAACGGGACGATAACAATGGAAGGGGTCGCCGCTGATCTTCTCAAGGATGAGAAAATAAAAAAGGCCTATCTGGGTTTATAGAAATACGAAAACCGCGGAAAAATATTTTGTTTCCCGATAAATAGCGGGATAAACTAAAGGAGGTTAGGTGCTCGACATTGAACAGGCGGTTGCGATAATAACGGGCGCGGGCAGCGGGATCGGCGAGGCTGTGGCGAAATATTGGGTGCAACAAAAGGGGAGGGCTGTGCTTGCGGATATCGTTCCCGAGAATTTATCGAGGGTGGAGCGGGAACTCACCGCTCTGGGGGGCGATGTCAGTTCCTTTATCTGTGATGTAACCAAGGAAGAGGACAATGCCCGGCTCGCCGCCCTTGCCATTGAGCGCTACCAGCGGATCAACCTTGTTTTCCCCGCCGCAGGGATCATCAAAGACGGCATGTTTTTGTCGCCCGACCGGGAAACGGGCAAGGTGACCGGCAAGATGTCGCTCCGGCAGTTCCAGTCGGTTTTGGACATCAATCTGACCGGCGTTTTTCTTACCATCCGCGAGTGCGCGGAACAGATGATCAATTCCGGCTCGAAGGGGCTGATCTGCCTTATGTCCTCAACGGGCTCGCTGGGAACGGCGGGGCAGATCAACTACTCCTCGTCCAAGGCGGCGATGTCCGTCATTCCCAAGGTGCTTACCGCCGAGTTTTTCAGAAGAAATCTGGCGGACCGTATCCGCTGCGTTGCGGTGGCGCCTGGTTATGTGGCAACCCCGATGGTGAAGGGGATGGATGAGAGGGCCTTGGGGAAAATCATCGGTGATGTTCCGATCGGACGGCTGATAGAACCGGAAGAGATCGCCTCTTTGATCTGCGAGCTTTACCGAAACGAGGCGATGGCGGGCGAGGTGTTTTTTATTCACGGCGGCCTGCGGTTGGGATCGCGCGGCTGATTGGCCTTAGATAAAGCCGCCGGGCCTGGGGAAGGAATTTGCAGCCCCAGGATGCCTGCGCTTAGAAAAAGATCTTGTCCGGGAAGAGCTTGAAAGGACTGGATACCGTCTTTCGACGGTATGACGATTTGACTGATTTCCTGACATTGGTCGGCAGCTTTTTAGAGGTCGTTTCCGGAGTAGGAAAGGTTGAAGCTCTTGTTGATCAGGGGAAAATCGGGGACGATGTAGCCGGCCGCTGCGTAACCGAGCAGCGTCCAGTTTAAAAAAGAGGGATCGCGCAGGGCTACCCTACTTATTTCGCCCTGTTCGTCTGTATGGACTAAATAAACGATATTCCCCCGCCAGCCTTCCACAATTCCAAGCGCCAATGAGCTTTTTCGGAACAATCCCGCCCCGGCGATTGCTGTCTGTATGGGCCCGGCGGGCAACCCCGCCAGCGCCTGCTGAATCATCTTGATGGAACCATAAACCTCTGTTGCCCGCGCCATAAAGCGGGCATACACATCGCCGCCGGTTTTTGCAAATGTATCGGCAACATAGAGGCTGTCATAAGCGGCGTATGGATAATCGCGCCGGGCGTCATTCACGATTCCCAGCGCCTTCGCAGCAATCCCGACGACGCCATGCTCTCGGGCAATCTCCAGCGGCAGTGTGCCGGTCGTCTCCAGGCGATTGAGCAGCGAGGCGCTGTTTTGGGCAACCGCCATTATTTCGGAAAAATCCTTCCTGATTTTCCCTAGCTCATCCACTAACTGAAGGGACTTTTCCAAGGAAATATCCTTTTCAACCCCGCCTATGGCGTTCACCCCCCGCAGAAATCTGCTGCCGGTAAGGCGATCGTTTATTTGCATGATCATTTCCCGCAGGCGCGAGCACTGCGAACCGCCGAAGTTAAAGCCGGCGTCGAGCATGATTGCGCCGAGATCGCCCAGGTGGTTGGCCAGCCTTTCCAATTCTGCATAGATCACGCGCAGATGAGACGCCCGGGCGGGAACGGTTATGTCGGCCAGCTCCTCCAGCGCCTGGCAGAAGGCCAGAGAGTGGCTAAAGGAGCTGTCGCCGGAAATCTTCTCGGAGAGGCGGATTTTATCCGGCAGCGGCAGTTCTTCGAAGAGTTTTTCGCTGCCCTTGTGCGTGTAGCCGAGGCGTGGTTCGAGCAGGACGATCTCCTCGCCGGCAACGCTGAAGCGGAAATGGCCCGGTTCGATAATGCCGGCGTGGATGGGGCCTACCGGTATTTCGTAGATTCCTTCGCCCGCTACCTGTTGAAAAGGATAAACGCCCTGCGCCGTTTCCGGCCGGGTCTGCCAGTGAAAATCCTTGCGCAGCGGGAAGCCGTCGGCTGGCCAGTTCTCATGCAGAATCAGCGGCAGCGGATGGGGATGACCGACCGGCCGCAAGCCAAAAAAGGTCTGAATCAGTCTTTCATACTCCCATGTTTCGTGAATCTCCGCGGCAAGAGACGGGAATTCCACTGTGTCAGCGAGGCTGATATAGGGAGCCACAAAACGGTTTTCTCCAGGAACTCCGAAGACATACCATATTTTAAAGGCGCCCTTTTCTTTCCTTTCGTCGGTTGCGGCAATTATCATCAGCGGCAACCGTTTTTCCTGGTGAAAATAAAGTGCGACTTTTTTGATTTCGGAGGGGCTGACGGCAAAAACACTCAAACGTCCATGACGTTCAATTTGATGCCCTGCGGGAATAATGCTGTCAAAAACTTGTGATTTCATAACGAATATTTCCCTACGGCCTGCGTGATCAGTTCAGAAAGAAACGGCGGCAGATAAAAACTAAGCGCCAGCGCTGCTGCTAAAAGCAGCAAAGGCGGAGCAATGAGCAGGCGATGGATTTCCCCGACCGGCATCTCTGAAGGTTTTTCGCCGAACATCATTGCGATAACCTGCCTGAAAAAACCAATGAAAACGAGCGCAAAGGCGAAAATCGCGATCAGACCGGCGAAGAGATTCGTCCCGATGGCAGCGGACAGGACATAAATCTTCGTAAAAAAGATTCCAAACGGCGGCGTGCCGGTAACGGTAAAAAATCCGGTCAGAAATAGACCCGCAGATACCGGCAAGGCGGAAATTACCCCTCGGATATTGGCGATTTTGGTGGAGCTGTATTTCAAAAAAATGTTGCCCGCTAAAAAAAACAGAGCCGGTTTCACCAGGGCATGATAGATCATGTGGAGGATCGCGGCAAAAACCCCGATTCCTCCCATGCCGAAACCGAGCGCCACTATCCCCATGTTTTCAATGCTCGAGTATGCCAAAAGCCGCTTATAATTTTGCTGGGTCAGCATGATCAGGGCGGCGATGATGATCGAAACGAGGCCGAACAACATGAGGAGTCCCTCGGAAAAAGCCTGCCCGGCAACCGCGTCGGTAAGCAGTTTGAAGCGCAGGACGGCAAAAAGGGCGATATTAAGCAGTACGCCGGAGAGGAGGGCGCTGATCGGCGCCGGGGCTTTGCTGTGGGCGTCGGGAAGCCAGGTGTGCATCGGCGCAAATCCGACCTTCGTACCGTAACCGATCAGAACAAAAATAAAGGCGATCTTGGCGATGAGCGGATTCAAATTCGCCGTGTTTGCCCTTAATATCTCCCAGCTTATCAAATCATTTCCACCCGTTGAGTGCACCGAGGTAAAATAGAGGAGCGTTCCGAAAAATCCCAGCAAGAGACCGGTGGAGTTGATGATCAAATATTTCCAGGCGGCTTCGAGGGCGGTTGGCTTGTCGTAGAAGCTGATCAGAAAGACGGTGGAAAGCGTCGTCGATTCAATCGCGATCCACATCAAAATCGGATTGTTGACCATTACCGCAAAGAACATCGCCAGGAGAAAAAGGTTGAACAGGATGAAATACTGCTTGACGCGGTGAAACCCGATGATCCCCTTGGCCATCTCCGCACGGAGGTAAAATATGGAATAGAACGCCGCGGCCAAACCGACCGTTCCGATCAGCAGGGCAATGATCGCCGCCAGCGGATCGACCCAAAAAAACTGGGCGGAAGCAAGAGAGGGATGAACGGAGACGTCAAGCGCCAGGCTGACGGCTGCGATAAAAACGATAGCGGCAGCGCCGAGGGAGACATACTCGATCGCCCGGAGGCTCTTGAGGAGCAGACAGGCCATGGCGGCGAGCGACAAAATCGATATGATGATAACAGGTTCCATTGACTATTCTTTCAAACTCTTCATTCCCGCCGTCTCCAGCGCTCCAAAATGCCGGTAGATCATTGAGGAAAAAACGGCCGTAATAATCAGCCAGACCAGGATGTTGAACATGATGCCAAGCTGCAGCACGGGCGATTGTTCGAGGCCGGCAAACAAACCGAATTCCACGATGGCGTTTTCCAGCGAAAGCACCCCGATGATCTGCGACAAGATGCCTTTACGGTTGATCATCAATAAAAGCGAGATCATCATCCCGGCGATGCTGAGCGAAAGCAGGGCGCTATTTCCCGGTACGATTGTCGCAAGCGGCGCAAACAGCCGGCTGTGCGCAAACGTGCTCAGCGCCGCGACCACAATCAGGGTCAGGGGCAAATTCAGATATGCGGATGAGGACAAGCCCGTTTCGTACTTTCGGATAAAGCCGATAAAAAAACGGAGCGGCAGGAAAACCTTGATGGCGGCAACGAGGATAACGATAAAGAGCATCGCCAGGGACTTTGTCTCTAAAAACGAGCGGAACAGCAGCAGCACGATTGCCGACGACTGAATGCCGTAAACGGTAACGATGATAATGTTTCTCTTGACGATATGGGAGAAGATGATCGTCAGAAAAATCGCTACTGCCAGAAAGTGTGGGGAGAACAGTTCCATTTTATTTAATTAACCCGATTGCGACAATATTAAGTATGAAAGAGACGATAAGCAAATCCGGCAGACGGAAGAAGCGGAATTTGGCGATGCCGGACTCGATAAAGGCAATTGCAAAACAGAACGCCGATAGTTTGAGAGCGAAAACGGCGACGGCAACAATCAGGGCGGCCAATGAAAACTCATGCATCAGCCCCCACGGAAAGAATAAATTAGCTCCCAAAGTCATGAAAATAAATAACTTATTGGCAGCTGCCCACTCCATGAGCGCCAACCGCCGGCCGCAATATTCCAAAATCATCGCTTCGTGAATCATGGTCAGTTCAAGGTGGGTTGCCGGGTTGTCAAAGGGATACCGCCCGCCCTCGGCCAGCAGTACTATAAAATATCCCAGACCGGCCAGGATGATCGGCTGCAGGGAGGTGATATTGGCGACGAGTACGGAATCGGCGATTGTAAAGAGGTTTGTGCTGCCGCTCACCAATGATAGGATAAAAAACGAAAAGATCAGGCCCACTTCCGCGAGCGCCGAAACGGTCATTTCGCGGCTGGAGGCGAACCCGCCGAACGCGCTGCCGGTATCGATTCCGGCCAGAGCCAGAAAAAACGTACCGATTGCTAGCAGATACACAACGGCGAGCAAATCGCCGAGGGGGGCTGTGAAGGTGTTCAAATTGAATATAGGGATGAAGGCGCCGACAATGAGCGTGACCGCGAAGATGATATAGGGCGCCATGCGGAAAATCCAGGAGGCGTCTTGACTGATTACCTCATCCTTGTGAAAAAGCTTCCATAAGTCCCGATACGGCTGAAGAACGCCCGCGCCCTGGCGATTTTGCATTTTTGCCTTGATCTTCTTGACGACGCCGATCAAGAGCGGCGAAAGCAAAGGGACGAAAAGCGGTTGCAGTATGTCAAAAATTATATTCATAGTTCACAGTGAAAAAAGTAAAACGCCGACCAGGGCGATTAAAATGTAAAGGATATACATGTTGATCAAGCCGCTCTGCACCTTTTTGGCGTAGAGCGAAAATTTGAGGACAAAGGCCTGGGCCGGTTCATAGAGATATTTCTCGTAGATATCGTTCATGCCGAGCTTGATCATCCTCGACTTCGGCAGATAGCGCGACTCCCCGTCCCGATATTCAACCGCTTTTTGCATGGTCGGTTTCAAGATTCCCTTAAATATAAGGATGATGGAACGTGCGAACCCGGTTGAGGTAATTTCCATGCGGGGCGTCAGATCCGTGCCGCAATCCCAGGTGGGGCCGGTCCTGACGGTCTGCCGACGACTGAGCAGGCGGTTGACCGCAAAGACAACGGCCAAAAGCGCCAAGAGCAACGCCAGAAATATTGCCGGCGCAAAGACGGAGGAAAAGCCGCCGACTGTGATCCATCCCCCTTCCGTGTGCAAAAACGGGGCAGGAAGATTTTGGAAGACCGCAAACTCGCCTCCAACTGCTTGAAGAACTTGAGAAACATAGCCGGAACCAACCCCGAATAACAGCGACAGCGCCCCCAGCGACCACATCCCGGCGAGCATGAAGGGGGAGGATTCTTTGGCGTGCTTGGCCTCGTCGCTGCGGGGACGGGCGAGAAAGATCGCGCCAAAGGCCTTGACGAAACAGGCAAGCGCCAGACCGCCGGTAAAGGCCAGTGCGCCCGCCGCTATCACAAATATCCAGATTACCTGTGAATTGGGAGCTGCGATTCCCTGGAAGAGCGCTTGGAAGGTGAGCCATTCGCTGAAAAAACCATTAAAGGGCGGCAGGGCCGTGATGGCCATGGACCCAACGAGAAAAAGCAGCGCGGTCTGCGGCATTAATTTGATAAGACCGCCATATTCCTCCATGTTTCGGGTGTGCGTTTGATTGATCACCGAACCGGCGCCGAGAAAAAGGAGCGACTTGAAGGTGGCGTGGTTTAACGTATGAAAAAGGGAGGCGACCAAACCGACCAGCGCGAGCGCCGGCATTTGGAGGGAAAGAAAGGTGAGGGCGCTCCCGAGACCCAGCAGGATGATCCCGATATTTTCTATGCTGTGGTAGGCCAGCAGCTTTTTGATGTCGTGCTCGGTCAGGGCGTAAAGGACGCCCAGCAGGGAAGAAACCGCGCCGGTGATGAGCAGAACCACCCCCCACCACAACGGAAACGGCTGGAGCAGATCGAGAAAAATCCGGATCATCATGTATATCCCGGTTTTTATCATCACGCCGGACATTAGCCCCGAGACGTGCGAAGGGGCCGCCGGGTGCGCGCCGGGGAGCCAGATATGCAGCGGGATAATGCCGGCCTTTGTGCCGAACCCGATCAGCGATAAAACGAAAACGGCGTTTTTGACTGAGCCGGGAATCATTCCCGCCCCATTTCTGATCAGCGAAAATTCGAACGACCCGGTAAATTTGTAAAGGAGCAGAAAGGCCGCGATGATAAAGGAGGTGCCGACATGCGTCATGACTAAGTAAAGAAACCCTGCCCGGATATTTTCCTGTTCATGGCGATCGTAGATGACCAGGAAAAAGGACGCGACCGACATGATCTCCCAGGCAAGCAGGAAAAAAAGTCCGTTGGTCGCGGTAACCACGAGCAGCATCCCGGCAATAAAGAGGTTGTAAAAAAATCCCAGCGACCCGATGCTGTATTTGCGGTAGTACTGCCTAACATAGTCAATGCCGTAGAGCGAACAGAAGAGGGCGATCAGGCAGATGATAAAAACGAAGAAGGCGGCCAGCTTGTCGATCAGAAAGGAAAACTGCAAAAGCGAAAAGGGGGAGGCCCCGATGGTAAACAGGAGCGGCCGGACGGCAAAAAGCGACCCCAGACCGAACAGGACGCCCCAGAGCGAACCGGCTATCGCGAAGAAGCTGCTCCAGTAGTTGGCCGACTCATCATTATTTTTCAGCAGCGCCGCGCCGAGAGCCCCCAGCAGAAACAACAGCAGCAATATGATAAAGCCGTCCGGCGATATAATAAATTCAATCATGATCAATGCGCCGCAGATACTCTGTACAATATTTTAACCAAATGACAGAGAATGGTTTTAGGGGAGGGCGGATTGCCCGGAATCTCGTAATCAACCGGGATGACGTTTTTAACCGCGTCAAGTACCGCGTAACTTTCCCGATAGATGCCTCCGTTAATGGCGTCGTCGCCGAGCGCCACCACGATCTTGGGATCCGGCGTCGCTCCGTACGCCCGCCGCACCGCTTCTGCCATATTCCGGGTCACCGGGCCTGTTACTATCAGCATGTCGGCGTGGCGGGGCGAAGCGACAAAATGGATTCCGAACCGCTCGACATCGTAAAAAGGATTGGACAAGGCTACCAGTTCCTGTTCGGCGGCATTGTCGGAGCCTGCGTCCACCTGTCTGATAGCAAGCGATCCCCGGAAGAGACGCTTCACTTTTTCTTCAATCTTTATGCCAACTTCAGTAACCTCCACCTGCTCGCAATCCTCAAGATTCAGCGAGACGATGTTATTGGGTGTGGCAATTATTTTTTTAACAAGTTTAAACATAAGCGGTGCTCCTACTCCTGTCTCGCTTTCATGTCAACGGTAAAAATAATTATTCTACACTAATGGTCCTTACATTATAAACTTTTAATATTAATGATGTTATCAACAAATTCAGCCAGAATGGTCTCGCTATCGGGCAACCGTACTTGACATATAATCAAGATAAATGCCAAGTATGAAGAGCCAATTGCAAAACTATTTGTCATTCCCGAAAGCGGAGCTTAATGTACACAATGCTTCTATCGGGAATACGGTTTTTCAAGCAGTTAGAACCAGATTATGAACATTAAACTTCGTTTTCCCGCTTAAAATCATTGCGGGAATGACAGAATGTGAGAGTTTTGCAATTGCCTCTGAAGCATGAAATATTTCATGTCCACTATTGACGGCCGAGGTCAGGATTTGGTTTTGACCAATCCTGAGAGCCCCGCCGTGCCGCCGTCATTAGAAAAGAAAATAAGCGAGGATTGGGGCTTTCCGCAAGCGGATGCGCGTGTGTGCCGTCCGGCATGTTTCGCAGGAGATCATAAGCTATTTGTCGAATGATTTTATAAACTGAGCAGGGGTTAGAATCCGGATGCTCTGGTAGGTGTCAATATTCAGCAGGTGGGGGTTGCCGGAAACGATGTGGCTGGCGCCGGCAACGAGTGCGCAGGAAATGAACTTGTCGTCATCAGGATCATCAGTTACAACAAAAACGGCCTTAACGGGTTGCATAAACGTTGACCAACAGAAGACGAATTCAAGAATTTTGGCTTGCAGTGAAGCGGAAAACTTCAGTTTGGGATAGGCAACTACACGACGGAGCTCATCATAGATATTGTCGGTCGTGTAGTTGAAAATGTGCTGCTGTTCCAATAAGCGCAACACCTATTCAGGTTCGCCATCCCACCCAAAGGCGGATATGAATACATTGGTGTCGATAACTATTTTTGAGATCGTGCCCATTTCACCGCTTCCGCTACCGTTTCTGGCCCCAGTTTGGCCTTGCAGACCATGGCGGATGCCTCTCTGGTGATTTCATCCAGAGAATGCGGTTTGTAGAGCTTCTTACGGAACAGATCGTCTATGACCTTTTTCAGTGCTTCCGGGGAGAACTGCGATAGTGCAGATACGAGCTGTGGGCGGTTCAATTCAATGGTTGGATTATTCATTGCTATACCTCAAAACTAAAATTTACAGATCGCCGGTGAGACATATATCACGCCAACGATAAAAAGTTAAGACGATAATTTACCGGAAACACATGCCTGGTGGCCAGATGTTCCACCTGAACCCACTGCAAAGTCAGGAAGGCAGAGCCGTCCGGCAGGATTTGGCTGACGAGGGGAACAATTGTGGAGCCAGTACCAGTCTTGAATATGCATGGAGCTTGGTAATGAGAAGAAAAATGGTATTATGTCCCCGGAATACTATCCCCGGAATACTGAATCAACGCACCTTCCCTTGTTTGCGGACCCACTCCTTTGCATCCGCCAGAAAGGACTCCCTGAATTCTTTTGGCTCCAAGATCACGATATGGGGTATCCAGGATTTGAGAAGATTTTCGATGGACTCGTAATTGCCTACCCGATATGAGACGACAAGCGCCCCATCGGGCCTTTCTTCTTTGATCTCCTGTGTCGGGACAAGCGCCCCATCGGGCCTTTCTTCTTTGATCTCCTGTGTCGGGAACATCTTCCGCCGCTTGAAATAATGACCGACCTGGGAATCGACCAGGATGGTCACCTCCGGGTTCCGCTCGCCGGTAAACCAGATATTGGCGCTGCCCTGAAGGATCGTATCCAGATCATCGGGAACACCCTTGAATACATCATTCGATAGACGCAAATTCCTGATCCGGTCGAGGGCGTACCGTTTGAGAATCCCCGTGCAGGGCTCGTTGCCGATCAGGTACCAGAAACCGCCGAAATAGACGACCCGGTAGGGTTCCAGATCGACGGGATGCATCCCGCTCCCTTTTGCGAGCGCATACTGAAAACCAACCCGCCTCTTTTCCCGAATGGCCTTCACGATCCGATTGAGCAGAGCACTGTCCAGCGGTACGGATTCGTCGATCTTCACGAACACCGGCATGGTAGTCACGCAATCGTACAGCCGGTCGAGAACACCGTCGGCCGCCTGCTGGAAGGGCTGGCCCAACTGCCCCACCATATTCTTCAGGGCGATCACCAGGGCAAGCTCGGTATCGTCGAACACCTCCAGATTTTTCACCAGGTCCTTGCTCATCTGGTGAATGCCTTTCTGTATCTCATGAAGAGGGAAACCGGACTCTTTGAGGAGAAGCAGGTCACGCTGAATCGTCCGAGGTGTGGTCTGGAACTGCTCGCTCAACCAACTGCTCGCGACTTTATCCTTCTCCATGAAGATTCTGAGGATCTGGCCCAACCGGATCAGTTTCGTCTGCGCGTTTTGCTCACGGCCCATCGCCTTTGCCTCCTTCAGGAAATGCGTCCTCAAATAATGCGACACACCCTTGTCGCCCCGCTCTGGAATTATCAGGGAAAACCGCCTAAGGTCAAGACAAAAGAGGGGGAAAGGAGAAAAGCCATGGAAGCAATCGTTAAGGGAAGTTTGGAAAGGATCAAGTTCGGAGAGGTTCAGGTCCACGGTCATGTGGCCGTGATCCCCATCATCGGCGGCGGCGATTCCGGGCCGGATTACCTGACCATGAAGGAGGCCATGGAGCAACAGCTTCTCACGGTGACCGAGGTAACGGAGGGCGGAACGGTCCCGGAGCTGAAGGTCATCAACCGGGGGAAAAAACCCGTTTTACTTCTCGACGGCGAGGAACTCTCGGGCGCCAAGCAGAACCGGGTGCTCAATACCACCATCCTGCTCAAAGAAATGTCGGAAATGGTCATCCCTGTAAGCTGCACCGAGCACGGCCGCTGGTCCTACCGCTCCGCCCATTTTGAGGAATCGGGCCACATCATGTCCGCCAAGCTCAGGAGGGTCAAGAATGCCTCCGTCTTTGAAAATCTTAAATCCGCGCACAGCTTTTGTTCCGATCAGGGGGCGGTCTGGGACGAGATCGCCACACAGGCTCACATCAATAAAGTCAGCCCCGTAACGGGAGCGATGAAAGATGTGTTGGAAGCCAAAAAGGAAGACATGGATGCCTTTCTGGAACACCTCCCGATGGGTGCCGATCAGGAGGGCCTCGTCGTAATCGTGAACGGAGACGTGGTCGGCCTGGACAGAGTCTCACGCGCATCGTCATTCAGCGTGCTCCACCCCAAGCTGATCCGCAGCTATGTCATGGACGCCCTGACGGAAAAACCGAGGAGGGCAAAAGAAACACCCCCGGAGAAGGCGGATGCCTTCCTGCAGAAGATTGCCCTGTGCACGGAGCAGAGATTCGACTCGGTGGGCTACGGTCAGGATTACCGCTACGAAGGGAAGAATATCGTCGGCTCCGCCTTGGTTTATGAGAACACCGCGATCCACATGGCCTTCTTTCAGATCACGGAAACCGAGAAAGCCGGCCGCATGTCACCCGTCTCCCGGAGAAGGGCGTACCGGACGAATCAATGATTGAGGTAAATGTATGGAATTGTTAGATCGTTATAAGGCACTGAAAGAGAAGATCACGGATCGGAAGGAACCGTTTGAGTGTTTCATCAAACTCCTGGAGGGCGAGACCACCTGGCTCGCCTCTCCAGCGAGTACCAGGTTTCATCTGTCGGAGGAACAGGGTCTCTTGAAACACAGCGTCGGGGTGACGGAATCCCTGCTGCGTTTCCGGGAATTTCTTGCCCCGGCGATCCCCGAGGAGAGCTGCGTCATAGTCGGCCTTTTCCATGATGTGGGGAAACTGGGGATGCCCGGCAAACCGCTATATCTGCATAATGACAATAAATGGATGGTAAAGAATCGAGGGATACGCTATAAGATCAATCCCGAAGTAGTGGCAATGGGACTGGCGGTGAGAAGCCTTTACCTGGTGGCGCAATACATACCCCTCTCCGATGCCGAAGCCCAGGCAATTGCCTATCATGACGGGCAGTATATTGAAGATAACAGGATTATCGCCCACAAGGAGGAACCCTTAACTCTGCTCGTCCATTGGGCCGATTACTGGACGGCGCATATTTATGAAGAAGGAAGAGAGATTTACCTGAATTAAAGGAGGAGATATGCCATATCGACGTCCATCTGAGCTGCCTTCACCAGAAATACTCATTCCAAAATTTGAAGCTGCCATCAAGAGTCTCGTCCGAAGGTTTCGGAATCATCCGTATGCATTCTACACAGAAACTGACATGCACTGCTATCTCTATCACCGCCTATATTCGGGTGGCTTTGAGAATGGTCTCTATCGCACGGCTGAGGGTTATGACACGATACTACTTCACAAGGAATACCCTACTGTTGCCCGTTACTTGAGAAGGGTAGACGGAAAATTGGAGGAATCGGTTGAAGGCCGTAGGCGTGGAGCCTTCGACATCTCGATCTGGGATCCTCTCTTTATCGCGGAGCGGGAACACCGTAAGCAAAAGGTACTCTGTGCCGCTGAGTTGGCCCTTAATGAGTGCGGGAAGGGGAATGTTCACACTATAAACGACGCCACGAAATTAGCCGGTCCAAAGAACGAGATCAGATATGGATATCTCCTCTTCTTTGTCCGTGATGACTCAGATTACAATCGAAACAAGGACGAAATCAGAGCCGCCCTTGAAGATGCAGCTACACGTGTTCGAGTAGCCCTTGCTCTGGTCGATGGAAAGTCAAAACCGAAACCAGAGTTCCTTGGTGCGTGGGGTGCAGTCTAACAAGGCGTAATCTTTCTTTACGATTTTCTGGCACCATACACGGACACCGCATTATGAGTAAGGGGTTAGAATGCAATCGGTAGAACAAAAACGACGCATTGTCGTAGGAGATATACACGGAGAAGTGGATGGATTTAGAGAAATCTTGAGAAATGCGGGATTGATTGATAACAAAGACAATTGGAGTGGCAGCGATTGCATCTTAATACAAACAGGAGATGTAATAGATAGAGGACCTTACTCACGAGAAACCATTGCGTTACTGAGGAATCTTCAGAAAGAAGCCATTCACGCCAAGGGTGCAGTCATCCGCCTCTGCGGAAATCATGAGCTGATGCTCCTGCAGGGGAAATTTTTCTATGCCAATTTCACCAACCCGGCGTCGTTGATGCCTGAACTGACCGAGGAAATCGCCAAGGGCAATGTGCAGGCTGCCTATAGCGACGGAGCGCGGCTATATTCGCATGCCGGTCTGAGATCCGCCATCCGGCAAGCCCTGATGGCGGAAATGGGAACGATTGGGGCTCAAGTGAAGGAAAGGACCGGCGATCTCGACCGGCTTGCTGAACATATCAACGGGATTTTCCGACAGGCTGTAGAGAAGGACGATCTCGAACGGCACCCCATTTTCCATGTGGGACCAGAGAGAGGCGGCGATAATGACGTGGGGGGCATCTTCTGGTGCGACTTTTCTAAGATCAGCCCTTCCCTCGAGGCATGGACGATTCCCCAAATTTTCGGCCATACGCCGACAAGGCAAAACAGGGTCCAGACCGCACAGGGTTTAAAGCTTATCGACGTGGATGCTGGCATGTGCCGGGTGTACGGCGGGGCAAGGGTTTATCTTGAAATCACAGAGGAGGGCGATCTCCTGCAGCACAGCAAAGCCCTTTCAAAATGGACCGTCACGCCACTTGCTGCCCAATAGACTCAGGGAATGCCGGACATGATTGACTTGGAAAAGAAACGTGCGGAACAGACAAGAAGGTTGGATGGCATTTTCCCACCGCCACCGGTGAAAGGAAGCAAACTGCTTGCGCCGATAACCACCTGGCCCGACATTTTTCGAGAAGCCAAGGTAACGGGTATCATCTTTGATGATTTCTGGTATGACAGTATTGAAGAGAGAGCGGCCTATTTCTTTCGCTGGCTGGGAGAACCGCGATCCACAGTTCTGGTCGTCTGGAACGACGAAATGCCCAACCATATCGAATGCCTGTAGAAAAGGGATATTCCTGTATCAGCAGAAGAGTCTGAGCGAATTATTGCCGAAGTCACCCAGCTTTTCCGCAAGGCTGGATTCTGGCGAAATCGAGTAACGCATTGAGCTGTTCTCCTTGTATTCACTGGTGGAAATAGACAGATGACTACCAAGAATGACGTTGACCTCACTACATACCGAAAAGGACCTCGCCTCCTGACTCAGGCAATGGAAGATGCACTCGGGCCAGGCGGCATGCTCAATCCAGTCCTGGTCAGAGTCGCTGCCGATCAGCGACTACGCCTAGAGATCCGGGATCATCGCTTTAACATATACTATCGCGGCGGCAACCTGATGCGCGTCGATGGACGCAAAAAACTCTGGTCTCTGCATTTCGACAAAGAGTACTTCAATGACATATCGTGCCCAGCACCTGAACTACCGCAGGAGTGCATAGACGCAAACCTGGAACGATGGATTGAAGCATTTCCGGATCTGATCGCCGGCATGGACCGATGGTTTGACCAACATCGGAATGACGAGAGCGAACACAGGCACGAGCGTGATCATTGCCAAAAGATTGCCACCGAGAATGCCGGAATATTTGGTCGATCTTCAGTTGACTATTTGGTGCTGGATCTGGAGTATGAATATGCCAAATGCCGATTCGACATGATCGCAGCAAAGCGCAGGATAACTCTTAACGATGCAACCGGCTGGGAAGAGCCATATTTGGTCTTTGTTGAGGTGAAGAGCGAGTATGGCGCTTGCACCGGGGTCGCCGGACTGGAAGAACACGCAAAAGACTTCCGGAGAATCACCACGGCAGGAGATGGGCAGCCTGTCATCAAAATCAAAAAAGAGTATGAGGATCTGAGGGAACAAACCATAAGCCACCCTTCGACCGGTCATACTGGGTCGTCCATGGAAAATTCCTGGCCGGCTATTATCCCGGCGACCGGCAAAAGGACATGATGAAGCAAAAGATGTCGGATCTTCTGGCGTGCGGCGTCCGGTGTATTGTCAATCTTATGGAGCCGGATGAGCGGGATCATAATGGGTTGCCCTTCGTGGATTATGTGCCGGTTCTACAAAGAATCACCAATGGCAGTCCCCCGGTGACCTGCCACCGCATGCCTATCCGGGATCTCGGGATTCCTTCGCGAGACTTTATGGTGCAGATCCTCGATCAGATTGATGGTGCACTGGGAGAAGATCGACCCGTTTATGTCCATTGTTGGGGAAGGCGAGGTAGAACAGGGACGGTCGTCGGCTGCTGGCTGGTACGCCATGGTATTGCCGAAGGGGAAGGCGTGCTGGAGAAGATTAAAGAGCTTCGCCGCACCGACGCAAAGGCGCACTGGCCTTCCCCGGAAATGCCCCAGCAAATCCGGATGGTTTGCTCCTGGGAGAAAGGACAATAATAGCGGCGTGACTAACGGCATAGAAAAGCTCGAACGATATCGGGGCTGCCTGCTCGGACTTGCCGCTGGCGACGTCTTGGGGACAACTCTGGAGTTCATGCCTCCGGGCAGTTTCAAGCCCATCACCGACATGGTCGGCGGTGGTCCCTTCAATCTCAAGCCGGGCCAGTGGACTGACGATACATCCCTGGCCCTGTGCCTCGCTGAAAGCCTGATCGAATGTCAGGACTTCAACCCACAAGATCAAATGGAGCGGTACGTTCTCTGGTGGAAAGAGGGCCACCTGAGTAGCACAGGGACATGCTTCGACATCGGCAATACGACCAGGAAGGCCCTTGCCGCCTTCTTGAAAACAGGCAACCCGTTCTCCGGATCATCCGGTTCTTACAGCGCTGGAAATGGCTCCCTCATGCGTCTGGCTCCGGTCCCCATGTTCTATGCCGGCAGCCCCAGAGAGGCCATTGAGAAATCCGGCGAAAGCTCCGAAACCACCCATGGCGCCCCTGCTGCCGTGGATGCCTGCCGCTATTTCGGGGCGCTGATTGTCGGGGCTCTGAACGGCGAAGATAAAGAAGCCATCCTGGCCGATCATTACTGCCCTGTAGCTGGATACTGGCAAAAGACCCCTCTTGTCCCAGAGATTGCCGAAATTGCCGCAGGCTCCTTCAAATACAAGCATCCCCCGGAAATCAGGGGCAGCGGCTATGTCGTCCAATCCATGGAAGCTGCCCTGTGGGCATTCTTCCACAGCGATACCTTTCAAGAAGGCTGTCTAATGGCTGTCAACCTTGGCGATGATGCAGACACCACCGGGGCGATTTACGGACAGCTTGCCGGGGCGTATTACGGGGATAAAGCAATTCCTTTTTTTGGAAGGTTAAGATATCAGAATGTGGCTTAATTCTTCAAATGACCGAGAAATTGGCAGTTTGTCTTAACACGAACAGAGGGTAAGGATCATGTCAACTTCACGGGGATTTTTGTTTGACAACAAGTTAATAAAGGTATAGTTAATACCCTATGACGACGTTCGAGTACGATCCTAATAAGAGCCTTACCAACAGGGACAAGCACGGGATTGATTTCCAAGAAGCCCGTACTCTTTGGAACGATCATGGAATGATTGAGGTTCCCGTCGCCACGCTGGATGAACCACGGTTTTTGACGATAGGGAAAATCGAAGGAAAATTCTGGACCGCCGTCGCAACATTCAGGAAAGGCTGTATTCGTATCATTTCCGTGCGCCGCTCCCGAAAAAAAGAGGAGATGCTTTATGAAGACCATAACCGCAAAGGAGTTTGACGAAAAGTTTGATGCCGGCGAAGATGTCCTGGAATACTGTAACCTTGATAATATTCTCCGTCCCGGATTGGAACAACGTCGGGTCAACGTCGATTTTCCCGCCTGGATGATCGAACGTCTTGACCAGGCCGCTCGCGAGTTAGGTGTTACCCGGCAATCAGTCATTAAGTTCTGGATCGCGGAACGATTGAAGACATCGGTTTGAACCATCGTTTTCACAATTCCCGCACCGCCCCAGTTCTTTAACCTCTATACAAAAGTTAAAGAATAAGAAAAAGAGAATCGTCAATAATATCAAGAAAAAAAACCCGCTTTGGTCAATTTTGCCAAAATGGGCATTTTTATTCATTAACTTTTTATCTTGCAACAAACACCCAGGCTTGCTCATCCTTCCACCTCGACCTCTCTACATAATATACCTGGGATGAATACATCCAGTTAAGATCCCGATGCTCGCCCTGACGCTCCCGCCCGGCGGGACGCCGTGGGCCGATCACCCACCGGTCACGAAACTCCGCTTGACAAGGGTGGACGGAGAACGCTACAAACCAACGCGGCAGCGGAGGTTCACGGCGCGCTGAAGCGTTCGTCGCAGAGGAAGGGCTATGTCGTCAGGAGGAACCATGCACGAAATTTTCCGGTACGTGGATCGCAATCGGGAGCGCTTTCTGGGCGAACTGTTCACGCTGCTCCGGCAACCCAGCATCAGTGCTCAGAATGTGGGCGTGACCGAGTGCGCGACCCTGCTCAAGTCCCAGTTGGAGGCCATTGGCATCGCCGCGCAGGTTCTTCCGACGACCGGCCACCCGGTGGTCTTCGGGGAGGTGAAGGCGTCGGGCGCCAAGCGTACCATTTTGATTTACGGCCACTACGACGTGCAGCCGCCCGACCCGCTGGAGCTGTGGCACACGCCTCCCTTCGAACCGACGATCAAGGATGGACGCATCTGGGGACGGGGGACCGGCGACAACAAGGGCCAGTTCTTTGCCCACCTGAAGGCGGTGGAAGCGATCCTGAAGACCGTGGGCAGGCTGCCGGTCAACGTCAAGATCCTCTTGGAGGGTGAAGAGGAGATCAGCAGTCGCAGCCTGCGCGCCTTCATTGAAGCAAATCGGGCCTTGCTGGCGGCGAACTATTGCTTTTGCTCCGACGGCCCGATGCTGTACAACCATCAGCCGACCATCCTGTTCGGCGTTCGCGGCATCCTGCACGTGGAGGTGTCGCTCAAGGGTGCGAACAGAGACGTCCACTCGGGGAACCTGGGCGTCTTTGTGCCGGCGCCGGCTTGGCGGCTGGTCCATTTCCTGAACACGCTCAAGGATCCGCAGGGGCGGATACTGATCCAAGGCTTCGCCGATGCCGTGGTCCCCCCGACGCCTCTTGAGCAGGAGACGCTCCGTAAGATCCCATTCGATCCGGTCGTCCTGACCGGGCTGGGGCTGCCTGCAGGACCGGCGGACGCGGGGCCGGCTTACTTGGAGCGACTGATGTTCCAGCCCACCGTGAACATCTGCGGCCTGACGAGCGGCTATCAGGGTCCCGGCTCCAAGACCATCGTCCCGCACCGGGCGTCGGCCAAGATCGACATGCGCCTCGTGGTGAATCAGGATCCGGATGACATCTTCGCGAAGTTCGCCGCGCACGCCAAGGCGCACGGTTTCGACGACGTGCATATCGATCGCCAAGGCGGGTTTTATCCGTCCCGGACAAACCTGGATCATCCCCTCGGCGGCGCAGCGGTCCGGGCGGTCCGGCTGGGATTCGGCAAAGAACCGGTGCTCCAGCCCTGCATGGGTGGTAGCGATCCTGACTACTATTTCACGCGGGTACTCGGGATCCCACGGGTGAATGTCCCGTACGCGCCCCACGACGAGAACAACCACGCACCGAACGAGAGCATCATGGTGGAGGGGTTTTTCAGCGGCATCAAGACCACGGCGGCGTTGCTCCACGAGGTGGCCGCACTCTAAGTGCGATGGACACTCGATCGCCCGGCATGCGAGGAGGATTTCATGGTATGATGATCATTCGTGTTGGCTGTCCTGGCGGTGGTGACTTGCGGGCGACTGAAGCCGGATAACAATACGGCTGAAAACGCGATGCGTCCGATAACTCTGGGCTGGAAGAACTGGCTCTTAGTCGGCAGCGAACGGGGCGGCAGAGCGGCGGCCCTGTTCATGAGCCTGGTAAAATCCTGCAAAGACCTCGAGATCAATCCCTGGGAGTATTTAGACGATATACTCAGGAGGATTATGAGCCATCCGGTCAGTCGCCGGCGCGAGTTCCTCCCCGATCAGTGGGCGCTGCTCCCTAAAGATAAACATGGCCTACTCCTTACCGAATCAACCATTCCTGAAACCCGCTGACAACAGCCAGGGGATGATTGAGCGCGCCTTGCTTCTCAAAACCATTTCTCCTGCATAGATTGTCAAAGAGCATGCCGTTGCTGGATTGATCCACCGCCGCGACGGGCATCTTCTACCGCACTGGCTAATACCCCGCAAGGCGGGTTCGTCGGACTCTTACCTCGTGCCGGCCATTACGCAGCAGATAACATCCTAAATTCCCGCCATATTTATAACGATGGGAGATACAATCATATAAAATTAATCAGTTTATGCACTAAAAAGCCTTGACTTTTCTCTTTTTTATCGTCATAATTACGACGATAAAGGAGGAAAGCATGGCATACCGTGTGCACCAGACCAATAAGAAGAACGGCGTCACCTATGTCTACGATGTGGTATCCGTATGGCACAAGGAACTTGGGCAGTCGCGCAACAAGCAGGTGTGCGTCGGCAAGCTTGATCCGGTAACCGGCGAGTTCGTCCCCTCCAAACGCCTTGATCCCCGGCAGGCGGCGGTCCGGGATCCCGCGGTCACCGCATCGGCGCAGGTCGTCGGCCCAGCGGTGGTGTTGGATGAGTTTTCCAAGCGCACCGGTCTGGAGAAATTGCTGAAGTCCTGCTTTCCCGACACTCACCGGCAGATCCTGGCGATGGCCAACTACCTCGCTATAGAGGGCGGAGCGCTCAGCTATTGCGAATCCTGGGCGAAAAGCCATGAGCCCGCCCTCGTGACGTCCCTGGCAAGCCAGCGCATAAGCG